>JAZORW010000129.1:0-1441 GCA_045656805.1 Eubacteriales bacterium
CCTCCTGCCGTCTGGCAAGGGCGGTGACACGGTAGCCCTTTTCGCTCAGAGCCCTGGCGTAAGAGCCGCCCAGCAGGCCCAGGCCCACGATCAGGATGCGGGTATCCTTGGTAAATTTCATAGCGTTACGGAAACTCCTAGGTTCTTTAGCACCTCGAAGAAGTCGGGGTAGCTCTTGCTTACCGCTGTGTAGCCCTCGATGCTTCCCCCAAGACGGGTGAGCAGCACGGAGAGTGCCATGACGATGCGGTGATCGTTATGCCCCAAAAGGGGCCGGGTGGGGGAAAACAGAGTGGCTTTGGGGACGGTGATGGAGTTTTCCTCCACCACCACGTTCACGCCACACTTTTTAAGTTCTTCTGCCATGGCGGTGCCACGGTCGCTCTCCTTCATAGCCAGGCGGGCGGTGTGGGTGAGAACAGCCCCGTTTTGCAGGGCGGCTACGGTCATGAGAATGGGTGCCAGGTCGGGGCAATCCGCCACGGACAGGGTGGGGGTGCCTTCACGCAGTGCCTCAAGATAAGGCAGGATCACACGGTCCCCCTGCAGGCTATCCTCTTTAAGATCCAGGACGGTAACGTCATCTCCCAGAGAGGACAGTGCCAGAAAGAAGGCGGCGTTTGACCAGTCCCCCTCCACACGGGTGTGGCGGGGCTGATAGGCGCCACCCCATATTTTCAGGGTGCGATGGTCCAGCCATGCGGCGGTGACCCCAAACTCTGCCATTTTAGACAGGGTCAGGTCCACGTAGGAGCGGCTCTCTATCTTGTCCCCGGTCAGGGTCAGGGTGCTTTCCCCGGGGCACAGGGAGAGGGCATACAGGAGGCCGCTGATATACTGGCTGCTTACGTCCCCGGGCAGGGTATAATGCCCTGCCGTCAGGGTGCCTGCCACCGTGACGGCGGTGTCTCCCTTTTCATAAAGGAAGCCCTTTTCCTCACATAGGTCTTTATATGCCCCCAGAGGGCGGCTGAGTAATTTTTCAGTGCCACTCAGGCACGCAGCTTCCCCGGAAAGGAGGCAGAGGGGCAAGAGCAGGCGCAGGGTGGTGCCGCATTCGCGGCATAAAAGCTCCCCCCTTGCCTTGGGTGGCAGGGGCATGCCCACTACGGTGGCGGTATCTCCGGATAGGGTGATGGTAGCGCCCAAAGCCCTCAGGCAATCTATGGTGGCGAGGATATCCTCCGAGAGGGAGGACAGTCCTTCCACCACGCTTTCCCCCTGTGCCAGTGCGGCACAGATCAGGGCACGGTGTGCCATGCTTTTAGAGGGCGGGGCGTACAGGGTGCCGCCCGCGGCACCTGCACCGATGCGTGCGGTCACAGCGAGGGTTCCTCCTGAGGCTCTTCTGCCGTGTCGGCGGTGGCTTCCTTGTTCTCTTGGGTATCCTCCGTGCTTTCGGCACCCTCGGCGTTCTCCTCGGTGGGGGTCTCTTCTACGG
>JAZORW010000130.1:0-1348 GCA_045656805.1 Eubacteriales bacterium
AGGCACTGGCCCACACCCACGCAAATGAGCTCAGCGATCTCAGGCGTGAGGCAAAGGAAGACAGAGCCCAGCTGCAACGCACCTACGAGGCAAGGATCGAGGATGCCCAGGCCCTCCACGACAAAGAGATCACTGCCATGCAAAATACCATGGCAGAGGCAGAAGAGCTGTACCAAAAGAAGCTGGAGGCAGACAGACGCACCCATCAGGAGGCAACCCAGGCACTGGAAAGCACCTGTCAAGAAAAGCAGGCAAAGATCAATCAACTCCAAACAGAATGTCAGCAGGCTGAAAATGCCTACCATCTCACTGAGGCACGCCTGACTGCCCTGCGATATGAGAAGGGGCTTGCCACCCCCACCGACGACCTGACCGGCGAAGAAGCATTTACCGAGCTGGAGCAGGAGCTAGAGCTGTTTAAGAAGTTCTTTAACGCCCAATGGAAGCAAACCAAGAAGCATATCCGACGGGAGATGTTCGGTAAATTCTTCCGTGGTGAAGCCGCTGACCCAAAGGAACCCCAAGAAGCAGTTCCCGCCGAAGAAGCACCCCCTCCTGCGGCTCCTGCCACGGAGGAGGCTATCCCCGTTGACCCTACCCCTGTTAAACCCACCCCCGTGGTGGAAGAGACTATGCCCCAGCCTCAGGTAGAGGCGGAAGCCACCGCCCCCGAGGAGACCCGGAACCTCTAATTCATTTTTAAGGACGAATTTTCATGAATTCCAAAACACGCAAGGGATATTTGCTCTGCATACTTTTGCTCTGTGGCACTGCACTGCTTTTAGTCGGGGTGCTATTGACCCACCGTGGCATGCTGGATAGCTTTTGGTCCAGAATGCAGCTGTCAGATGCCCTGAGATATCTCTTCCTCTTTTTGATCATCGCATTACCGCTTCTGCTATTTTGGCTGGGGCTGGTATTTCTGGGCGAAAAAACAAAGACAACGGAGACCGTGGTTTCCACTGTCTCACCGGTACCCCAGTCCTCTCAGGTACAGACGCCCCCCAGTGCAACGGAGGAAGCCACCGTGCCTCCCCAAGAGGAAGAGGCAACCGGAGGTCGCTTCTGTAAGCTGTGTCACCTGGACGAGATCAGGAGCACCTTCCTCCGTGACCATTACGAGGAGCATATTACCCTAAGACAGTTCTGCGAGAATTTCCGCAACTACTGTGCCAGCAGACTGAAGCTGTATTACGATATCACGGACATCCGTCGCTTTATCTCCGGTATGGCTGTCAGCCGTATTCTGATCCTGCAGGGTATGTCGGGTACAGGTAAGACCTCTCTGGCATACGCCTTCGGTCACTTCATTGACAATACCTCCACCGTTATCCCCGTGCAGCCCATG
>JAZORW010000131.1:0-1421 GCA_045656805.1 Eubacteriales bacterium
GCCGTGCTGGCCAAGGACGCGGCGCTGGATATTTAAGCTTTGTTTGTAAAAAATATTCTTATCATATTAAAGGAGTCGATCGATTATGGAAAAGAAGTTAGTGTACACCGGTAAGACCAAGGACGTTTTTGCGCTGGATAACGGCAACTACCTGCTGAAGTTTAAGGATGACTGCACCGGCAAGGACGGTGTGTTTGATCCCGGTGAAAACTCCGTAGGTCTGACCATCGACGGCATCGGCCGTGCAAACCTGGAAACCTCGGTTTACTACTTCAATCTGCTGAAGGAGGCAGGCATTAAGACCCACTACGTCAGTGCAAACGTAGAGGATGCTACCATGGAGGTTCTCCCCGGCACCGTGTTCGGTCACGGTCTGGAGGTGATCTGCCGCCTGGTTGCTACCGGTAGCTTTATCCGCAGATACGGCGAATACATCGCTGACGGCACCCCTCTTGAGGGTGGCTACGTAGAGTGCACCTTTAAGAACGACGCAAAGGGTGACCCCCTGGTTACCTCTGAGGGCCTGGCAGCACTGGGCGTTATGTCCCCCGAAATGTTCGAGAGCATGAAAAAACAGACCCTGGCCATCACCAAGATCGTGGCAGAGGACCTGAAGACCATCGGTCTCGACCTGTGGGATATTAAGTTCGAGTTTGGCTACCACGGCGATGAGGTCATCCTCATTGACGAGATCGCCTCCGGTAACATGCGTGTATACCGTGGTAAGGAGATCGTCAGCCCCACCGAGCTGACTAAGCTGATCCTGAACCGCTAATTTGATTTTTTGGGGCAGAGAGTGTTCTCTGCCCTTTTTCTTTGCCCCGCTATCCTTGACATTTACTTTTAATATAAGTATAATAAAATAGTTAAATTAGGTGAAACGGAGAGTTTACCATGAGCGAGCTTTACGAAAAGGTGTCCCCCTCTCTCAATTCTGTGGAGAGGGAGAAGCAGGTCCTGGATTTTTGGAAGAAGGAAGGGATCTTTGAAAAGAGTGTCAGCGAGAGGCAGGGATGCCCCTCTTATACCTTCTACGACGGCCCCCCCACGGCCAACGGGAAGCCTCACATCGGTCACGTTCTGACCCGTGTCATTAAGGATATGATCCCCCGCTACCGCACCATGAAGGGGTATATGGTACCCCGCAAGGCGGGCTGGGATACCCACGGTCTGCCCGTAGAGATCGAGGTAGAGAAGCTGCTGGGTCTGGACGGTAAGGAGCAGATCGAGGCATACGGCCTGGAGCCCTTTATCTGCCAGTGTAAGGAGAGCGTCTGGAAGTACAAGGGCATGTGGGAGGATTTTTCCGGCACCGTTGGCTTCTGGGCGGATATGGACAACCCCTACGTTACCTACGATAATAACTTTATTGAGAGTGAATGGTGGGCACTGCGTCAGATCTGGGACAAGGGTCTTCTGTA
>JAZORW010000132.1:0-1781 GCA_045656805.1 Eubacteriales bacterium
CACAGCTTTGCGTGCTCCTTCTCGTTCTCAGCGGTCTTCAGGAAGATAGCTGCGATCTGCTCATAGCCCTCCTTCTTTGCAACGGATGCAAAGTAGGTATACTTGTTTCTCGCCTGAGATTCACCGGCGAAAGCAGCCATCAGATTCTTTTCAGTCTTAGTTCCCTTGAGTTCCATATTAGTTTCTCCTTTATATGTTTGATTTTTAGTTGACTCTTTTGTTTCTTCGGCGGGGATATTGATCTGCCTGAAATCCTCGGCGCCGTGTCTACACAGAGGGCACTCGAAGTCGGCGGGCAGATCAGCCTCGTCGTGGATATAACCGCAGATGCGGCATTGCCATACCGCCTTGCCGCCCTCGGTTGCTACGGGGGTCTTGGGCTTTACGGTGGCGTGGTAGTCGGCGTAGGTAAGAGAAGGCATTTCAGATAGCTTGCCCTCCTCCTCCACCTCTGCAACAAACAGGGTGTGGGTGCCGTACTCCTTCTCCTCAATCACCCGAGCGGTGAAATATGCGTTAGAAAACTCGGGCAGATACAGGCATCCGTTACCCGCCGGGCGGGCAGTGGGATAGTCTGCAAACTTGTCGGTATCCCGACTGCTTCTAAACCCAAATCTCTCGAAGAGGGAGAAGGGGGTGCCACGGCGTAAAACCGATACACAAAACTCTCCCGTCCGCTTTAGTATCTTACAGGTTTCGGTATCTCTGTGGATGCTGACCGTTACCCGATTGGGGTTCTGGGTCAGCTGCAAGACTGTGTTAATGATGCAGCCCCCATGGCGTCCGTTGTCACAAACGGAAATAACGTATAGACCGTAGCTGACCTTCTCCAGTGCTTCTCCGCTCACGCCTGTGCCTCCTTGCATGCCCGACAAACGTAGTGGGCATTTAGATCAAGTGAATGAATCTTCTCGCCCGAAAGACGCTCCAGCTCCACTGTGGGATCTGTGACGCCCATGATATCCTCCATATTGCCACACACGTCGCACACCAGGTGGAAGTGGGGGGGAATGGTCTTATCATAATGGTCAGGGGCGTTAGGCACCTGAATGTGTGCAATCTCTCCTGCTCTGGAAAGAGCATTTAGATTGTTATACACCGTTGCCATCACAATGGAGGGCATTTCTTGCTTGGCTGCCAGCCAAATTTCTTCAGCCGTCATGTGAGACGAGGAGGTCAGCACGATACGTCTGATCAGTTCTCTTTGCTTTGTCATAGTCCCTCCTTGTTTTTAGAATTGTTCTAAATCTATGGTTATTATAGCATGAGGAAATATGGCTGTCAATAGGTTTTCTAAAATTTTTCGCCTATTTTTTCATTTTTATTCTGCTCTGCCAAAAATAGACGCACCGGGACTAAATAATAAAGAAGGAAAGCAATGCTAGGCATTGCTTTCCTTGAAAATTACTTCTCCTCGGCGGGAGCATCCACCTTTACCAGACGGATGATGGCCATTTCTGCACCGTCGCCACGACGGGGACCCAGCTTATAGATCTGGGTGTAACCGCCATTTACGGATGCATATGCGGGAGCGATGATGTCAAACAGCTTCTTAGCTACGTCTTCCTTGGTAATGAATGCCAGGGCACGACGGTAGGAAGCCAGGGTGTTTTCCTTACCCAAAGTGATCATTTTTTCAGCCAGAGAGCTGATCTCCTTGGCTCTTGTATAAGTGGTCTCGATCTTACCGTTCTCCAGCAGATACGTAACCATGCCTCTCAGCATAGCGTTTCTGTGGGCGGTAGGTCTGCCAAGCTTTCTCATAGGCATTTGCCTTTCCT
>JAZORW010000133.1:0-3951 GCA_045656805.1 Eubacteriales bacterium
GGTAGGTAGCAGGCTCAATATTCACGCCGGTACGGGAGGGAACGTTATACAGGATAACAGGCTTCTCTGCCGCATCTGCCAGCAGAGTAAACATGCGAATAAGACCCTCCTGGGTCGCCTTGTTATAATAGGGAGTAACGATCAAAAGACCGTCTGCCCCTGCATCACAGGCATACTTGCCCAGCTCTAGGGCGTAGGCGGTATCGTTAGAGCCGGTGCCGGCAATCACAGGCACTCTGCCTGCGGCACGCTTTACTACGAAAGAAATAACCTCTCTATGCTCCTCATCCGTCAGGGTAGAGGCCTCACCCGTGGTACCACAGGCAACCAGGGCATTGATGCCCCCCTCAATCTGAAAATCTACCAAACGGCCAAGGGCCTCATAATCCACGCCTCCATCGGAAAGCATGGGGGTAATCAGGGCTGTGGCTACGCCACGAAACAAAGGTTTTTTCATGTTCAACTCCTAAAAGAAAAAGTAGTTTGTGATAAGCAAACTACCAAAAACACGGGGATATCCCCTTATTTTCGATAGCACTCCGCATTTCTGCGACAGTCGCAGGCCTCTTATGACCGGCAACCAAGCATCCGCCCCCACACAAAAGCGAATCTTTCGGCATCTGCCCCTTTCACCGTCCCACCTGTGTGGGTACCCTAGACGGCTACTCTTGACGGGATGCACCTCCATCATGCACCAATTATACCAAAGTCCGCCCATTCTGTCAAGCATTCTCTAGTTTTTATAAATTTTTATAAATAAAGAAAGAATTTATACCGAATCCCGCCCATCAGCTTCTGATAATGAAAAAAGAGTGATACTAAAATAGCACCACTCTTTTTTGTTTACGGTTATGCCGAAATCCGCACGTCCAGAGGCAAAAGGATTTTGAGCAGAAATGCCCGTTCACGACCCGAAGGTGTACTGAGTACTCCGAGAGGTAGTGAACGTGGATAGTAAATAAAAAAATTAAAATTCAACGGAAGAAAAACGCAGTTTTTCAACCTTATATCTTTCCAAAATTCAGAGTGAAGAATAAAATAGGGAGCTACACCATACTAGGTATAGCTCCTTTTTTTATTTACGTTTATGCCGAAAATTACCGCTCCACCTAAGCGTTGGGGTCGACGTTTAACTCAGCCTCTTCCCGCAGGCGTACACTGGCGTATATCGCCCAGCCCAGCCATGTGATCTGGCAGGCCCAGACCACCATCAGGAACCAGTCCCAGTTGCTGCTGTATACGACGCTGGTGGTTAGTGCCGTGGTCTTCACAGACAGATATCCCAGAGCATTAACAAAGGAAACCGTAGCCGAGGCGACGCCCAGTATCATACTGATTCTCTGCTTTCTGGTAAGACCGCGACAGACTCTCTCTGCCACCCCTTGGTATTCGGGGGCAAAGTTAGGTCTCACGGTTTCCTGCTTTACCACGCGACAAATATGCACGAAGGTCAGGACCACGGTAAGAATAAGGAATGCCTCCTTGATCCCCAGCTTCAGAATATACTCCCAGTAGGCATCCAGTGCCTCACGGGAACGGTAATATACGTCTGCCTCGTCATAACGACCAAAGAAGAGAGAATACCCTCTCCACTCTACAAGGCACGCCGCCAGATATCCCAGGCCGGCACACACAAGATCTATGCAACGCCCCCCCGTATTCCACAGTAAAGCTGCCACACCGAGGAACGCCATGGCCGCCAGCACGTCCGGCAAAAAGGGCACCCCGTCAAAGGCAATATCAAAGGTGCAGCACACGGCGATCACGTACAAAATGCACAGCATTTTAATGCGGCGGTAACGGCCGACACCCATGGCAAGATCCTTTTCATAGGCACGGCAGGACAACTGCTCCAGTGCCTCCTCGTGCGTAGCCATACGTCTGAGATAGGCGATAAAGAAGCAGCACCAAATGCACCCCATTACCAAAGAGACCAAAGCACCCAGGATCAGAGCAGGTGGGAACAGCCGCTGATAAATGCCTGCCCCTTCCTCTGCTATGGGCACCAAGAACAGCTCAGGCACGCAGGAGCAGACGCAGCGAACGATGATGAAGGATACCGTTAGCCTCTCTACCTTCCCGGGTGCCATACGCAGGGCTCCCTCCCCTGTTTGGAGGGCTGCGGAAAAGCCGTGGTTTTCCCCCAGACGGTAAAATCCCACAAACAACTGTCTGAAGGCAGGCAGGGCGAAGCAGATCTCCAAAATGGAGAACACCAGGGTGAATACCCCCACAATCGATCTCTGGTTGGTATCTCCCCCCCAGATCATCAGCATCACGAAGAATGCAGGAATCTTAACGGCACTGACGATGAGCATCTTTGTCATGCTTTCCTTTGCCTCGTCCATATCTGCCATCAGAGGGGCGGCACGGCGAATGGCCAGGATGATCAAAACATACGCCAGGGCGTCCGGAAGCAGGTCAAAAAGCAAGGGTACGGGATTGATCAAAATCAGCGACGCCAGAGTTAAAAGGCTGAAGGATATCGCCTTTTTCGGTGGCTTTTGTTTCAGTTTTACGTCTGTCATAGTATCACCCTCATTTCCCTTTCTTTTTCTTTCTTTGCATCCTGTTTTTTCTCATCTCTTCCTGTAGCCGCAGGGCTTCCTCTTCCTGCATCCTGACCCTCTCACGGTAACGGTTGATAAAGGCAAAGCGAGAGGGGCGACGGTGCATATCCTCGTCCCCGGGCATACAGATCCGCATGTAGGCGGTGTAGAAGGACATCAAATTCATAATCATGACGCACAGCCCGAAGAGGCAGAACGCCACCTCTGTCCCCAAAAACAGGGGTTGGAGAATATCTCCCTTAGGCAGCTCGTATAGGCACAGCAAAAGTGCGGCAGGGAAGAAATAAATGCAGGACAGTACACGGTTTCTCGTGGCCTTGATCTGCAATTCCTTTAGAGAGGTCTCCTCCGCCACCCAAGCCAGGCCCTGCAGCATAAAAAGATGCCAAATGGCGAAGGTCACCATGCAGGCTGCCTTCACGTAGCGGGCACCGCCCTCCAGGGCAGGTACCGTATCGCACAGCACCGCCATAATTCCCAGCAGGCCAGAGATGCAGGCGGGATAAAAGGCATGGCCAAAGGGCAGATTCACACGCCTGAGCTTAAAGGATGCCCAGCCCAAAAGCAGGGCGGCAAAGGGCACTGTATAGTAGACGTAGATCAGGGGGGCGGGCAGCAGGAGCAGATACCCTAAAAATAAGAGTCCAAAGCCCATATCAGCCCTCCGCAGACCCCAGACCGCAGCACTTCTTGTACTTCCGTCCGCTACCGCAGGGGCAGGGATCGTTGGGTCCTGTCTTCTGGGCTTTCACCACCGTAATACGCTTGGGTGCGGTATTCGCACCCGCCAGACCCGTGTGGGTAGGCGTGCCTACCTGCTTCCGCTGGATCTGCTTTTCTCCCGGCACCACCGTGAGCAGCATACGCACGGTTTGGGCACGGATGGCGTCTGTCATTTCTTCAAACATATCACCGCCCACGATCCTGTATTCGTCCACAGGATTTCTCTGGGCGTAGGCGTTCAGTCCTACGGTTTCCTTCAGGTCGTCCATGGCGTCGATATGCTCTGTCCACTTGGAATCCACGTTGCGGAGCAGGATCACTCGCTCGATCTCACGCATTGCCCCCTCGGGGAACAGGGTATCCTTTTGGTGATATCTTTCCAGAGCTCTGTCTACCAGAATCTCGGTTAGTTCCTCGGAAGAGATGGTTGCCAGGGTGTCGGGATCAATTTCCAGACCCTCCTTGCCCAGCAAAAAGCCTGTCAGGTCAGCGGTGAGGGCGTCCAAATTCCATTCTTCCCTCTCCGTAGAGGTATGAGTGGCAACGATCTCGCCGATATAGCCACGGATCATATTTTCCATCAAGGGACGCACGTCCTCCCCATCCAGCACCTGCCGTCTCTGGGTATAGATCAGCTCTCTCTGCTGATTCATAACGT
>JAZORW010000134.1:0-10559 GCA_045656805.1 Eubacteriales bacterium
CCGCTTGGCCTCCGACTTAAATAAATGCAAAAATGCAAGTTTTGCTTGCAAGTTATGCAAAACGAGGATAAAATGAACTATTCGGATGCAAAGAAAGACGTGCTGGAAGACCTGCTGGTCAAAGAGCGGGAGGCACTGGCACAATATAGGGCGAAGGGACTGGTTCTGGACCTTTCCCGCGGCAAGCCCTGCGGTGAGCAACTGGATCTGAGCCTGAAGATGCTGGATCTGGCGGTCTGGCAGGATAAAAACGGAACGGATTGCCGCAACTACGGTGGTCTATATGGTCTGGACCGTATGCGTACCTTCTGGAGCGAGGTAACCGGTCTGCCCTTTGAGAACGTAATAGCTGGTGGCAACTCCAGCCTGAATATGATGTATGACGCCCTGAGCCGTGCGATGCTGTTCGGCATGGCAGATTCCCCCCGCCCCTGGTGTAAGGAGGAACGCATCCGCTTTCTGTGTCCCGCCCCCGGCTATGACAGACATTTCCGTATCACTGAGCAGTTCGGCTTTGAGCTGATCACCATTCCCATGCATGAGGACGGCCCCGATATGGATGCGGTAGAGGAGGCTGTTAAGGACCCCTGCGTGAAGGGCATCTGGTGCGTGCCTAAGTATGCTAACCCCACGGGCATCACCTATTCTGATGAGGTGGTACGCCGTTTGGCACGTATGGAGACTGCGGCACCTGACTTCGTCATTATGTGGGATAATGCCTACGCTGTACACGATTTCGTAGAGGAGGGCGACCGCCTTCTGGACATCTTTGCCGAGGCACGTGCCTGTGGCAATGAGGAGAGAATCTTGTATTTCTCCTCCACCTCCAAGATCACCTTCCCCGGTGCGGGTGTAGCGATGATGGCGGCAGGCAATAGAAACCTTGCCCACATGGCTCCTGCCCTGGGTGCCCAGTCTATTGGCCCCGATAAGCTGAATCACCTGAGACACCTGTTCTTCCTGCCTGATCCTGAGGCTCTGAGTGAGCATATGAAGCGGCATGCAGCCCTGATCGAGCCCCGGTTCCGTCTGCTGCTGGATGCCCTGGATGGAGAGCTGAAGGACACCGGAATTGCCACCTGGACTGAGCCCAAGGGCGGATACTTTATCAGCCTGGACGTTCTGCCGGGAACGGCGAAGCGGGTGTATGAGCTGTGCCGTGAGAGCGGCGTGGCACTAACCCCTGCGGGGGCAACCTTCCCCTACGGCAAGGACCCTCAGGACCGCAATCTGCGTCTTGCCCCTACCTTCTGTTCTCTGGAGGATCTGGAGCCTGCCGCCCACATTCTGTGCTGTGCGGTGAAGGTAGCAGCCCTTGAGAAGCTGCTGGCATAAAATATTGAAAAGAAAAGTCCCCGACAAACCGTCGGGGACTTGTTTTTTTATGGATTAGATTTCTTCCTTGCTCTCAACCCAGGCAACCAGGCTGTCAAAAGAACTTTCGGATACGTTTACCTCAGGCAGAATGCCGTTGGCAATCAGGGTGGCGTGGTCTACGTGACGAACGTACATTACGTAGGGACCGCCATCCAGGGTAAGGGTGCCCTCAGAGGCAGCCACGATCTTAGTGGTACCCAGCATATCGGTTACCAGGGCGTATTCCTCATCCCAGGGTACGGGGATGGTCGTAGCATCCTGTGCGGCGAAGGCAGCGATAACCTTCTCACCGCCGATCTCGCTCTCAAACTCGTAGATATAATACTTCTCGTCAGAGGTTCTTCCGGTGTGGCTGACGTTACCCTCGTGATACACGTAGGTCAGTACGGGGTCGGGCATCAGGTTGGTCATTGTATCAATGGCATACATGACCTTACGCCAGGACATATCACCCTTACCACCTGCGATCTGGTTGAACATACCGTAGTTACAGTTATGAATATCGTAGAGATACATGAAGGTAACACGGTCGATATCGGCACGCAGACAGTACAGCAGCATCTGAATAGACATAGCTGCCTGGGTCATCTGGTCAACGCCCGCAGTAACGTCACTGAGAGTAGAGAAGCCCCAATCCTCGGGGTTGTATTCGTAGCCGGACCAATCGTATACGGAGTTAGCGGACTCCATATCGGACTTAACGTTGGAACGACCCTTCAACTGCCAGCCGCACTCAGTAAACCAGATGGGAATGTCGTATCCCAGATAGGGTCTCAGCTTCTCACGGATGGTAGCAACACTGTAGAAGATGGAATAGTTATTGGTCTCAGCGGTGAAGGGAGAGGGGTTGAAGTAGGGGTGAATGGACAGGACGTCCATAGTGCCCGCGAAATCGAAGGGAATATCCTCGAAATCCTCTTCCAGACCCATATACTCTCTAAGAGTATCGCTCTTGCGAATGGCGGCGTTAAGAATGGCTGCCATCTCTTCATTGCCCTGCAGGGAAATCAGGTTGTTAAAGTAGAACAGCTCGTGCTGGTTACCGCCGTAGGAACCACCCACCACGGTTACGTCGTCGCCATAGGCGTTCTTAATGGTGTAGTATTTAGCAATCTGCAGGCAGATGAACAGCTGTGCCTTGACCAGTGCGTTGGCCTTGACCCCGTATCTATCCGCTATGAGGTATTCAAAGTTAGACTCGTTAGAGATCTCAATGGAGGTAACAGGGGTGTAGGGCATATCGGGATGCTCCTGGAAGTAGGTACCGTTAGGGCCCAGCACCTTCATGTAATCCATCAGCACTTCCATGTGGTAGGTTAGATATCCCGCAACATCATAGTTGTAAATGCTATTGTAGTCGGTGCCCAGGATGAATTTCTCATTCTGATCCGGCGCTATAGTGCCGCTGCCGTTCATCATGATGTCAAATGCACCCAGGACATGTGCCTCCATATAGCCGCTCGGGTCATTGGATTCGACACCACCGGAGGAACGAACGTTGGTAAAGCCGGCGTCGATCAGGTCATCCAGCACCTCCTGGAACTGATACACAGCACCGTACATACCGTAAAGAGGCACATCGGTGCGTCCGGCTGCCGCAACGGTGCGCCAGTCGGGCATATACTCGGTGATATTATGTGTTTCAATGCCACGATAATAGCGGAGGTTCTGCTGAACCAGGAAGGCTACCTCGGAGGGGGATATCTGTCCCTTTGAGCTTCCGGGGACGGGGTCTACCATGGGGGTAGAGTTATCCGTTACGTCGGGCAGACCGTTTCCATTGTCTACCGGGGGTATGACGGCTCCACCACCGCCACCGCAGGATACAAGCATGCCCGCGGCTAAAACCATGGGCAACACGAATTTGAAAATACGTTTCATAAGGACCTCCCAAATAAAAGGCGACATAAACACCTATCTATAATAATTGTATTTATAAATCTAATGAAATGCAAGAGGCATATGCCACAATTCACAGCCTTTGTTTTTGTGCCTTTGTGATATCCCTGTTATGAGGGAGAGAAAACATGAGGAAAAAGCCATCGATTGACTATGCCAGAAAAGAAAAAGGCAAGGAGACAGACACTGCTCCTTGCCTTAAAGATTTAGAAAATTAATCCTCTTTGTTCTCTACCCATGCAACAAGAGCGGTCAGAGCACTCTCGCTGACAGAGGGGTTGGGCAGAATGCCGTTCTCGATCAGCACGCTGTCGCTGACGGGGCGTACGTACATGGGGCAGGGACCTGCCTCCAGAACGATCTTGCCCTCGGTAGCGGCAACGATCTTAGTTACGCCCAGCATATCGGTAACCAGCGCGTAGTCAGCATCCCACTTCACGTTTACGGTTACGGGGTTTAGGGGACTGAATACCACGGTAACGATCTCACCACCCACATCGCTCTCAAACTCGTAGATGTAGTAGTGGTCGGTGGAGTCGGTCATTCCGTTGCCGTTTACGGTACCCTCGTGGATTACGTTCACCAGCTTAGGATTGGGCATCAGGGTAGACATTACCTGGATTGCGTAGCAAACCTTTCTCCAGGACATATCACCCGCACCGGAGGACAGATAGTTGAACAGACCGTAGTTACAGCCGTCAGTATCAAAGGCGTGCATGTAGGTGATTCTCTCAACACCGGTACGCATAGCCAGCAGGTAATACTGAACGGACATAGCAGCCTGGGTCATCTGGTCGGTACCGGTCCTTACGTTACCGTACTTGACCCAGCCCCAATCGTTGGCGTTGTATACGTAGTCACCCCATTTGTAGGTGGGGTTAGAGGATTCCATATCTTCCTTTACGTTGGTACGGCCCTTGACCTGCCAGCCACACTCGGTGATCCAGATCGGGATCTTGCTACCGCCTACCTTGTTCTTCTCCATAGCTTCTCTCATGGCACTCAGCTGACGGATAATGCTGTAGCTGGCGGTGGACTGAGCGAAGGGAGAGGACTCGTTGAAATACAGGTGGCAGCTGAGCACGTCCAGGGTACCCAGGAAATCCATGCCCAGGGGCTCGAAGTCTTCCTCCAGACCCATCAGCTCACGAATTTCGTCGTTTTCGGCAATCAGGTTGTTCAAGAAGTCAATGGAGCCCTGGTCCTTGGTCAGACCCAGCAGGGTGTTCAGGAAGTGCAGCTCACTACCTTCACCGCCAAGGCTACCGCCAACGATCTTAACGCCATCACCGTACTTCTCATGTACTGCGAAATAGGTAACGGTCTGCAGGATGGTGTACAGTTTTGCTTTAATAGCCTCGTTTGCAGTGTGGCCGGGCCAGGTCAGCAGGTAACCGAAGTTGGGCTCGTTAAAGATCTCAACGTAGGAGATGGGGTTGTAGGGCAGGTCGGGATGCTCGTCAAAGAAGGTGCCGTCAGGACCGTACTTTGCCAGCATGGTCAGGGTTTCGTTTACGTTGTAAAGAACCCAAGTAGCCACGTCATAGTTATTCAGGTTCTGATAATCATCGCCCTTTACGCAGGCATAGCCATAGCCGGTGCTGGAAATGGACTTACCCATGGTAACCATGACAGAGATACCGGAGGTGCAGTACAGCTCCATCTGGCTATCGGAGATAACTGCGGTACCGTTAGAGTTTTCCATATAACCGGTTGCACGGATGTTGGCAAAGCCGATATCCATCATATCGTCGAAAATCAGGGGATACTCACCGGTCCAGGCGTACAGACCGTAAACAGCGACGTCACTGCGGTCCTGAGCCGCAATATCCTTCCAACTGGGCATCAGCGAGATCAGATCGCCAAGGGCAGAGTTGGACAAAAAGGCGTCGGTTTGAGTCAAAAAGTTAACGCCGGAGGGGGATACACCGCCGACAGCAGAGCCGGGAACGGGATCTTCCTGAGGCTGAGAGTTGTCGCTGACGTCAGGCAGATTGCTGCCGCCCTCACCTTCGCCGCCGCCAACGACGGCACCGCCGCCACCGCAGGACACCAGGATGGCAGACACCAACAGCAGGGTCAAAAGAATGCTTGCAGATTTCTTCATGGTTTTCTCCTTGTAAATGTGTTACACACGGGTACACAATATTTTACAGATACAATTATAACTAATTGTAGAAAGAAACGCAAGATGCAAACCCTCCAAACAAAGTAGCACCTTTTGTTCATTTAGGACAAAAAACGGCAGGGCTCTGAATTTAATCGCTGATGAATTAAAAAACACGCCCCAAAGAGGGGCGTGCAGAATTGTTTGTTTTAGAGGGGTGGGGCACTCTCGGGTTACTTCTGAGAGAGCATTTCCATAAGGGTCGCTTCGTCAATCACAGGGACCCCCAGCTCGGTTGCTCGGGTCAGCTTAGAGCCGGCCTCACTACCAGCCACCACGTAAGAGGTCTTCTTAGAAACAGAGGATGAAACCTTACCGCCCGCCTGGCGGATCAGCTCGGATGCCTGGTCTCGTCCCATGGAGGGGAGAGTGCCGGTCAGCACGAAGGTCAGCCCCTCCAGGTTACTGGAGGAAACCTTCTTCACAGCCTCAGTCTTGACTCCTGCCGCCTGCAGGGCGGAGATCAGGTCAAGGTTAGCGGGGCTGGAGAAGAATTCTACCAGATAAGAGGCCGTCACGTCACCGATATCGGGAATGGCTGCAAACTCCTCATACGTGGCATTGCAAATACCCTCAATGGTGCCAAAGGTTCTGGCAATGGCGGCACTTGCCACCTCGCCTACCTGACGGATACCAAAGGCAGAGAGGAGCCGTTCCAGTCCAGCTTCTTTGGATTTTTCGATGGCAGAGATCAGGTTGGCGGCGCTCTTTTCGCCCATGCGGTCCAGGGCTGCCACCTTTTCTGCTTCCAGGGTGTAAATATCCCCAATGCCACTGATAAGTCCTGCCTGTAAAAGCTGACCGATCACCTGGGGACCCAGCCCCTCAATGTCCATACAGCCCTTGGAGGCAAAGTGGATAATAGCACGTGCCCTCTGTGCGGGGCAACCGCTGTTGGGGCAACGGATAGCCGCCCCCTGCCCACCGTCGTCACGCACCACGGGAGAACCGCAGGAGGGGCAATGAGTGGGCATAGTAAAGACGGCGGTGCCTCTGGTGGCATCTCCTACACGTCGGACGATCTCGGGGATGATCTCTCCCGCTTTTCTTACCACCACGGTGTCTCCGATACGGATATCCTTCTCGGTGATAAAGTCCTGATTGTGCAGGGTGGCACGGGATACGGTGGTACCGGCCAGCTTCACGGGCGCCAGCTCGGCTGTGGGGGTAAGAACGCCGGTGCGTCCTACCTGCACGGTAATATCAAGAAGGGTGGTTTCTTTTTCTTCTGGGGGATATTTGTATGCCACCGCCCATTTGGGTCGACCCGTTAGCTCACCCAGCTCTTCTCTGTCAGAGAGGCGATCCAGCTTGATCACTGCGCCGTCCATATCAAAGGAAAGATCAGAACGCATCTCTCCCAGCTTTTCAATGTGAGAGAGGATCTCCCGGTGGTCGGCGAGGGTGACACGGTGGGGAAGGACGTGGAAGCCCAGTGCTTCCAGTCGATCCAGGGCTTCGGTGTGGGTTTTTGGCTGGTGGCCGTCCATGTAAAGGGAGCCCTCTTGCAGATTGAAGATCATGATGTCAAGACGGCGTGAAGCCGCAATTTTAGGGTCAAGTTGTCTCAGAGACCCTGCGGCAGCATTGCGGGGATTGGCAAACAGGGGCAGCCCGGCACTCTCCTGAATTTCATTCAATGCATCAAAGGTGGCACGGGGCATATACACCTCTCCACGGACGCATAGATAGGGCAGTGGCTCGGAAAGTGACAGGGGAATAGAACGAATGGTCTTCAGGTTGGCAGTTACGTCCTCGCCCGTATGACCGTCGCCGCGGGTGGCACCTCGGGTAAATACGCCATTTTCATAGGTTAGGGATACGGATAGACCGTCGATCTTTGGCTCTACAGAATAGGCGGCACCGGGCACTACGGCGTCTGTCTTAAGCAGAAATTCGCCCAACTCCTCGTGGGAAAACACGTCGGTGAGGGATCCCATGGGAACGGTGTGAGATACCTTTTCAAACTTATCCAGGGCTGCACCGCCCACCCGCTTTGTGGGGGAATCGGGGGCATCCCATTCGGGATACTGTGCCTCCAGAATCTCCAGCTCACGGAATAGGGCGTCGTATTCATAGTCAGAGATCTCGGGTGCATCCTGTCGGTAGTACAGGTCGGCGTGATACCGCAGACTCTTGCGTAGCTCTTCTATACGCAGCTTATCTTGTTCTCTGTTCATAGCCACCTCACTCGGGGAAACGCCCCGTGATTTTAAATCCATCCAGCTCTTTTCGGCAGATAGCACCGAAAATGCGGTGCCTGAGCCCTTTGTTGTTTTTTTCTAAATCCTTTAGCAGTTCCTTCATGTTTTCTCTCTCGGTATGCTTGTCCTCGGGACAGGTAGACACCACTAAGGGTAGGTCTGTATGCCGTGCGAAATAGGAGACGTCCTTCTCCTGAGCATAGATCATGGGGCGGATCATGGTGAGATCACGGTTAGAGAGATAGGTGACGGGTGAGAAGCATCCCAGCCGCCCCTCAAAGAACAAGTTCAGCATAAAGGTTTCTACCACGTCGTCAAAATGGTGCCCCAGGGCTATTTTATTGCATCCCCGGTCCTTTGCGGCGGCGTGAATGGCACCCCTGCGCATTCTGGCACAGAGAGAGCAAGGGTTAGACTCCTTACGAGTGTCAAAAACCACGGAGGCGATCTCCGTTTTTACCAGGTGGTAGGGGACGTTTAGCTTTTTGCAGTAATCCTCCACAGGGGAAAAATCCATCCCCGGGAAGCCCATATCCACCGTAACAGCAACTAACTCAAAGGGGATGGGGTAAAACCGTCTTAGCTCTGCCATGGCAGTGAGCAGGGCAAGAGAATCCTTGCCTCCGGACACACCCACGGCGATCCTGTCCCCCGGGGCAATCATGGCATAGTCGTCAATCCCACGCCGCACAAAGGAGAGGATCCGCTGTATTTCTTTCATTTTGCACCTCTTTCCCTTTGGCGTCATAGGCTAAAAATGAAGTCAAAGGAGGTATAGTATGGCAATTCGTGTTTATATTGATCAGGGGCATAACCCACAGTCACCCAATACGGGTGCAGAGGGGAACGGTCTAAAGGAGCAGGACATTACATACGAGGTGGGGCAGCTTTTATACCTGAGGCTATCAGCTGATCCCAACTATGTAGCCCAGCTTTCTCGCCCCTCTCCCACCACCCAGCTGGGAAGCAGTAATTCAGGAAGCCTGGTTGCCAGAGTACAGGGGGCAGAACGGTTTGGGGCAGACGTGTTTATCAGCATCCATACCAATGCATCGGATGATCCCACTGCCAACGGCACGGAAACGCTGGTGTATGCAATCAACAGCCCCGCAGGGAGGCTGGCAACGGACATCGTGAACGGAGTGTCCAACGCCACAGGTCTTAGAAACCGTGGGGTAGTGGCACGGCCGGGGCTGTACGTTTTGCGACGCACCTCCATGCCGGCAGTGCTGGTGGAGCTGGGGTTTATTACCAACCCACAGGATGCAGCTGTGATGCGGGACAATCCAGGTCTGTTTGCAGACGGGATCTATCGGGGTCTGAACCGTTTTTACGGTTTTTAATCCTTTTTCGGGGGGAATAGCTCCAGGCGGTCACACTTAATAAAGTCCTCAGCAGCCGCTACGCTGTCTGCGGGGAAAATATGCTCGGCACCGCAGGTGGGGCAGAAGACGCACAGTCCCTCATCGGACAATTGAAAGTCGTATTGTCCACCGTGGCAGGGGCAGTCGATAGCACCGTCTGCCTCCAGTTCTTTCACTACAAAGCGGACAATATCGTAGATCTGGGCATCAGAAATGATCTGCTCGGGATCTACGTCAGGGGAGGAGCGCAGCTCGCGCACAGAGGACACGTTCATTTCCTCCAGCAGCTGTCCCAGCTCTTCTTCGTTTCGGCTGACAGCGGCGTCTACCTGTGCCTCTGTGCCAATAAAGCAAATATCCATATTGGTATAGGGGCAGGAGAGCAGGAAGGGCTCTTCTCCGAAGAATACGTTTTGGGACACCACGTAGTGGTGATTTTTGCCACAGAATAGGCAGGGGACGGAAATACGCAGTTTTTTATCGGAGGTGTAGTTAATTACCGCCTCTGCCTCTCCGCACTGACATTTCAGCTTCAGCATATCGGCATGCAGGGCGTACTGTCCCACAATGCCGTAAATGGCAAAGCCGCATCCGGGGCAACGGTAGGCGATATAGGATTGCTTATTTTCCAGGATCATAGGGGCTCCTTGGTACAAAATAGTTTGCTTTGTGTGGCAATGTACGCCACGGGTAGGTCATAGGGGTCTCTGGGAAGAGCTTCACGTATATCTTCCAGATATGCGACGCCGCAGGAAATGCCGGGAAAATCTGCCAGAAAACGGTCATAGTAGCCGCCCCCATATCCTAGGCGATAGCCATCTCTGTCATAGCATAGGGCGGGGACCACCAATAGTGTCTTTCGGGTGGATAGGATAGACTCTGCCCGGGGGACAGGGGCTAGGATTTTATAGGCGCCTGGCACCATTTCCTTGAGGCTTCTTACACGGTGGAAGGACAGGCTGTTTTCGGCCCCGCAAATGGGAAACCCTACGGGAATACCCAGAGAATTTGCTACCTCCAGGAGGGGAAGTAGATCAATTTCTCCACGGACGGGATAATAGATGAGAAGGGCGTCTGCACCGCGCAGCAGAGGGGAGGCGCCGAGGGTCTGGCATATTTCCAGATCCATTTGCTTTCTTTTCTCACTGTCTCTCCCCCGCCGCCTATCCAGATAGGTGGCACGCAGGGCGGATTTATCAGAGAGCATCATTTTCCGTGAACGGTGGTGTACAGCTCAGCCGCGGTGTCAATACCGGCCAGGCAGCTGATCAGTTCCGCAGCAAATTCCAGGGAAGAGCCCATGCCCAGAGAGGTGGTGTAGGGGCCGTCAGTGATTACACGTCCCTCACAAGAGTTTGCCCCGAGGAGGTATTTTTCAAACCCGGGGAAGCACAGGGCGTAGCGCCCCTTCAGAAGTCCGCGTTTCCCTAAAATCATAGGTGCGGCACAAATGGCGGCAATTCTTGCCCCCTCACGGGTGGCACGGTCCAGCAGGGCATCCATTTGAGGCCAGGTGTCCAGGTTGGTAGTGCCCGGCATACCGCCCGG
>JAZORW010000135.1:0-9851 GCA_045656805.1 Eubacteriales bacterium
CCACCGGCGCCCTGACCTTCACCACCTCTAAGCTGAACCTGTCCTACGGCTTTGTCACCGAGACCCCCATCCTGCCCATCATTCTGGGCGCTGCCGGCGGTGTAGTTGTGATCGCTGCCATCGTGGTAGTGGTTGTACTGCTCCTGAAGCGTAAGAAGGCAGGCAACGGCACCAACGAGCCCACCGAGGGTGAGGCTGAGTGGACCGATGGCGAGGCTGAGTGGACAAACGACGTTCTCTTCTCCAACGAGGATTACGAGAATCTCTTCACCACCGATGCAGATACCGAGATCCCTCTCCAGGAGCTCCCCACAGAGGAGCTCCCTGAGGACGGGGAATAAACACCCAAAACGACTCAAACCATCCAAACAGTAAAAGGAGCAAGCCATGTGGAACATAGGCGTTTGTGCAGATTTTAGAAATATTGAAAACCTGAAGAAAATGAGAGAAATGGGCGTGGACTTCTTTGAGTTCAATTTCTCCATGATGGCATTTACGGATATGGCACTGGTAGACGAGTGTGCCGCCTTCATCAGAGAAAATAACATCCCCGTCCCCTCCTTCAACTGCATTCTTCACGGTAACCTGGTGGCTGTGGGTGAAAACCCCGACCATAAGCGGATAGGTAACTTTATCGAGAGCAATATGGAGCGTGCCCTGAAGTTTGGTGCCAAGAATTTCGTTCTTGGCAGCGGCAAGGTGCGTAGCGTGCCCGAGGGCTTCTCCCGTGAGAAGACTCTGGAGCAGTTTGAGTCCCTGGTCACCGACACCCTCCTCCCCATTTTCAGACGCCATGACGTATATCTGTCAGTCGAAGAGCTGAGAAAAGAGGAAAGCAACACCTTCAACTCCTGCCGTGAGGTCATGGAGCTGGTAAACCGTGTCAACGACGACCACCTGACCCTCTTGGTGGACTACTACCACGCCATGCTGGGCGGAGATACCTGTGAGGAGATCGCCTCCTATGGCAACAAGATCTCCCACGTGCATATCGCCAGCCCCTCCAACGAGAGAATGGCGCCCCTGCCCGGTGACGGCGACGACTACGGCGCCCTCTTCCGTGCACTGGAGAAGGCAGGCTACGCCTCCCGTAACATCTCCATGGAGGGCAAGTTCGGCGACGATATGCTGGACACCGTCAAACGCAGCCTGGCATACCTGAGGACGTTCTGAAGGAAAGCATAAAAACAGAGCAAGAATAGAAGGATTTTTCTCCTTTTACTCTTGCTCTTTTGTTTTTCTTTGCCGCCCCGTCCCCACCGACACCTATAAAAAACGGAGAGGGGCTATGCCCTCTCCGTGGGGATTATTTGCAACAGTTTATTTCACATAGAAATATTGCCATCTGTGCAACGGACAATAGTGAAACTAGAACCATAAGTCCAACCAGCTTGTTTGGAAATTGAATTCCATTGCGATTTCGTACCTTGGTAATTGATGGTTGTCAGGCTAGGAGTATCCTCAAATGGGCTGCCATGGATGCGCGTCACGCCAGTATAAATAATAACACTCCTGAGATTTGTACATCCCCGGAAAACGCCAGTATATATTGTTTTAATGTTTGTAGGAATTGTAATGCTGGTCAAACTGGTGCAGTTTTGAAACAGGTATTGATCCAAGTACTGTATTCCTGTACCGATGGTAACACTTCTCAGACTTGTACATCCAGCAAAAGTATGTCCTCCAACAGTTTGTACATTGTTCGGTATTGTAATACTAGTAAGACTGGAGCAGTACTCGAACGCATGCCAGCCAATTTTAGTCACGCCGCTGCCGATGGTCACGCTCTTGAGGCTGGAACAACCCTGGAACGCCCCATTGTTAATGGTTGTAACACCGTTGGGGATGACGATGCTGGTAAGACTACCGCAATCCATGAAGGCTTCTTCGTCGATCATCTGCACGTTTTTGCCAATGGTCACGCTCTTGATTAAGTTGCACTCCTTAAATGCAAATCTATCAATTACGGTGACGCTGTCGGGGATGGTCACACTAGTAAGGTTTTTACCCCGGAATGCGTACTCCCCAATTGTTGTTACGGTATACCCATCAATCTTTGAAGGAATATACAAATCCATGTCAGTGCAGGTGCCTATACCGGTAATAGTGCATGTCGTCTTGTCGCTATTTACACTATATTTCAATCCTACTGAACCGGTCGGGTCTACATATGAGCCTGTATATTTATATCCGCATGAGCTACAAGTGTATGTGGTGTACCCCTGTTTTGTTGTGGTCGGCGGGGTAACAACGGATGTGTACTTATGAGAAGTTTTGGAGATGTTTTGCGTTTGAATGGTCGCATTGCACACCGAGCAACTTAAATGTTTACTACCTTCCGCAGAACAGGTAGCCTCTTTAACAGTGCTCCACTCGCCCTTGGTATGCCCCTTTGAAGAGATGGAGACGGCACTGACAGTCGCTCCACACTCTGTACATTCGGTATGCTTGTTACCGGTCTCGGTACAGGTGGGTTCTCGGTCGATAATCCACTCACCTTCCGTGTGATCAAGTTCAGGGATAGCTTCAACATTGACGGTCTCGCCACACACATCACACACGGTATGCTTACTACCAGCCTCAGTACAGGTGGACTCTTTATCTATAATCCACTCGCCCTCTGTGTGATTGGTAACAGGGGTAGACTTGGTGGAAACAGTCTCTCCACAAACGGTGCAGGCGGTATGCTTGCTACCAGCTTCGGTGCAGGTGGGCTCATTATCTACGATCCACTCACCCTCGCTATGACCGGGTGCGGGAATATCTTCAATGGAAACCGTTTGATGGCAAACGCTACATTCGGTATGCTTAGAACCGTCCACTGTGCAGGTAGCCTTTTCATCTATGATCCAATCACCTTCTGTATGGATCCCCGTGGCAGGGATGGATTCGGTATTTAGAGTCTCACCGCATTCGGTACATGCCGTATGCTTGGAGCCTGCTTCTGTACAAGTGGGTTCCAGGTCAACAATCCACTCGCCCTCGGTATGATCGCCTGTGGCAGGAATGGGCTCGATAGACATCAGTTCACCGCACACGGTACACTCGGTATGCTTGGAGCCCTTCTCGGCACAGGTGGGCTCTTCATCTACGATCCAATCACCTTCGGTATGGACCCCCGTGGCAGGGATAGATTCGGTAGACATCGGTTCACCGCATACGGTACACTCAGTATGCTTTGAGCCCTTCTCGATGCAGGTGGGATCTTTATCTACGATCCATCCGCCCTCGCTATGGCCGGGTGCGGGAATATCTTCAGTGGAAACCCTTTGATGGCAAACGCTACATTCGGTATGTTTAGAACCGTCCACTGTGCAGGTAGCCTTTTCATCTATGATCCAATCACCCTCGGTATGGTTGCCCGTGGCGGGAATGATTCCGGTAGCTACAGTGCCACCACATACGGTACACTCGGTATGCTTGGTGCCACTCTCACCGCAGGAAGCCTCTTGGTCAACTACCCAGCCGCCTTCGGAGTGATTGCCGGTAGCGGGAATAATTTCAGTAGACAACGTCTCACCGCACACTGTACATTCGGTATGTTTGGAGCCCTTCACGATACAGGTGGGCTCTTCATCTACGATCCAATCACCTTCGGTATGGACCCCCGTGGCAGGGATGGTAGAGGTAGAGAGGGTTACTCCACAGATTGTACACTCGATGTGTTTGGAGCCCTCTTCGGTGCAGGTGGGCTTTTTATCAACAATCGAATTGCTCAAGGTGTGGGTGTGAGACTCTTCACCACAGGATGCGAGGCAGAGTGCCAGGCTCAAAACGAGAAAGAGAATGGCGAAAATGCGTGTTTTCATAGTTGTTTTACCTCAAAAACAAAAAGTGTGTGCAACCGAGGTTACACACACCAAAAACACGTAACTCTCGTTTGCTACCACACAAAACTCCCATATATAGATACGAGAAAAAAGAGCCCGCATTTTTACAAAAAGTAAAAATTCGACCTATACATGGGATATTTAGTTTTGTGTGGTACCCTTATTATAGCAAAGTGAGGAAAAAATGTAAAGGCATAATTATATAAAGAAGGAACAATGAGAAAAGCCCCGCTGAGCGGGGCTTTTCTGAGTTGTGTTTTTGCTTTTCACTTTGTAAATCGGTAGTGGTAGCATTGGGAGGGTGCTTTTTCGCCAATGCAGGTGGCGTTATGCCTCCGCCATTTTGATTGCGTCCTCTGCTGTCATACCTGCGAACATAATGCCAAGTAAACCGTCGCCGTATTTTTCCAGCATGGCTATCGGTATATTCACGCTGCGCTCAACCACTGACTCACTGGGCAGACAATCGCAGTCCTTGCCGCAATCCACACACATCTTGTATCTGATCTCTCCGTCACGCAGATCAAATTCAAAGGATCCAAATCTCAAACCGTAATTGACACGGTGTATATACCCCGAAATGGCGTTCATGCAGCCCTCATCGGCACTGAGAGAAATCCCTGCGTAAAGAATATAATAATTCTCCCGAACAAGAATGCTGATATCACAGCTCTTTAGCTTGCCGCTCATGTTAACGCCCATTTTGAAAACGCCCTGCTCTTCGTCAAAGGAATAGCGCCAATTGATCCCGTCCAGATACTCCTGGATGCAAGCTTTAATTAGTTTTGAATATCCCATACGCCTCATTCTCCTAAATCCATCATTTTTGATATTCTAAATTTCCGCATAGCCACTTTAGAATTCCACTCTTATTATAGCAATGCGAGAAAAGAATGTAAAGGAAATTTATAAAGAAAGGTGCAATCAGAAAAGCCCCGCTGGGCGGGGCTTTTCCTGGGCCTTTTTGTTTTTCAGGGCTTCTTCTTGCCTCCCATGGCACGGAGGTCACGGCTGAAGCCGGGGTTGTAGGCGTAGAAGTTCTTAGAGTCCAGATGGTCTCTGACGTTCCGCAGGGCTTCGCCGAAGCGCTGGTAGTGCACGATCTCACGCTGACGCAGGTAACGCAGGGCGTCCTTGACGTCCGGGTCGTCTACCAGGCGGAGCAGGTTGTCGTAGGTAACCCTTGCCTTTTGCTCTGCTGCCAGGTCCTCGTTGAGATCTGCGATGGGGTCGCCCTTCACCTGCAGGGTGGCACAGGTGTGGGGGAAGCCCGAGGCAGCGGTGGGATAGGTGCCTGTGGTATGGTCCACAAAGTATTTATCCATGCCCGAGGCGGCGATCTGCTCAGGGGTCAGGTTCCGTGTCAGCTGGTACATCATGGAGGAGATCATTTCCAGGTGTGCCAGCTCCTCAGTACCCACGTCTGTTAAAATGCCCACTACCTTGCCGTAGGGCATGGAATACCGCTGGTTCAGGTAGCGCATAGAGGCACCCAGCTCCCCATCGGGGCCGCCCAGCTGGCTAACGATCAGGGAGGCGGTATTGGGGTTGGGATTTTTAATTTTTACGGGATATTGCAGCTTCTTTTCATAGATCCACATCTCTTACACCTCCCCTCCCACGTCGCTGTCCGTGGGGAAGCCCAATTCCCATGGCCAAGGGGTCTTCACCCATTGCCAGGTGTCTGTATTGCTATCCGTGCCCGCCATCACAGATAGGGGCCCGTATTGCTTCTCATAGCCCGCTACCGCCTGGCGGTAGGCGCGGGACACCTCCCCGTAGTGCCGCTTTGCCGCACTGTTATCGGGGTAGGAATCTAAAAACAGCACGGTTTCCTGTAGGGCGAATGCCAGCTCCTGCAGCTCCTTCATGGCTTTCATTTGCTCACTCTTACTCATGGACACCGGTCCCCCCCATCTGTACCCCCAAAAAGGGTAGGTGCAGCTCACGGAACAGGGTGCCGTGCATCAGGGCGGCGTCATGGCCGTACAGCTCCCGCCAATACTGCTTTGGCACGTAGGCCATGGCGAGAGACAGTCCCCCCTCCATGCCTGTTTCCTCCCCGGGGTTGCAGGGGGGCATACCGCCGTTTGCCCCTTGGGTACCCTGGGGGATGTTTTCTTCTTTGTTCATTTTCTTGCTCCTTGTCTTTTCGTGGCATCGCCACACCGCGTGGCATTGCCACCACTATTAGTGTATGTGGCGTAGGACAAAGGGTGTTAAATATGCATGCACCTTTGCAGTGCAAGTTTCCGAGGCAATTTATGGGGATTATATCCCCTTAATAAATGAGATTATAACCCCCATAATAATAACTGTCAAGATGGAGGTTACAAAATGATTACTTTTGATAAATTGTGGTTAGTGATGGAGCAAAAGGGCGTTTCTACCTATACGCTTCGAGAAAAGTGTGGAATTGACAGTAAAACGATACGCAGATTACGGGCAAACGAGAATATTGAAACGAAAACAATCAGCAAGCTTTGCTCTGCCCTTGATTGCAGAGTCGAGGATATTATGGAATATATACCTAATTAAAAAGCAGGCACGGTCAGTGCCTGCTTTTATTTCTTTATTCAGCCCTCAACAGGCGTAAAACTTCCTCACCCACGTGCCAAAAGCCGTTCAGCACCCCCAGGGCTCTGCCCTCCAGGGTGGGGCTGTAGATCAGCCAGGGCACGTCCTCACGGGTGTGGTCGGTGGTCTTTTCGTAGGTGGGGTCACAGCCGTGGTCTGCCACCACCATGAGGGTGTCCTCCTCCCCTATGCCGCGTGTAAATCCTGCCAGCCAGGTGTCGAATTCCTCCAGGGCTCTCTTATACCCCAGGGGATCTCGCCTATGCCCATATAGCATATCGAAATCCACTAAGTTAGCGAAGCACAGCCCCCGAAAGTCGGTCTTCTGCATCTCTGTCAGCTTCTCCATTCCCTCTTGGTTAGAGTGGGTGGGATAGGACCGTGTGATGCCTCTGCCAGCAAAAATATCGCTGATCTTCCCGATGGAGATCACGTCCAGCCCTGCCTCACATAGCCGGTCCAGGGTAGTGACCCCTGTGGGGGGCAGAGAAAAGTCACGCCTGTCGGGCGTCCTGACAAAGTTACCCACCTCACCCCGAAAGGGGCGGGCGATGACTCTCCCCACCCCGTGGGGAGGCTGTAAAATCTCCCGTGCTATGCGGCACCATTCATATAAGGTATCCGTGTCTGCCACACTTTCATGCACCGCCACCTGGAATACGCTGTCCGCAGAGGTATACACGATCGGTGCCCCCGTCCTGAGATGCTCTTCCCCATAGTCCTCTAAGACTGCGGTGCCTGAATAGGGTCTGTTACACAGGCAGGGTCTGCCGATGGCACCCGAAAACGCCTCCATAACCTCCTCTGGGAACCCATTCGGATAGGTGGGCAGGGGGCTCTCCGATACCACGCCCATCAGCTCCCAATGGCCCACGGTGGTATCCTTTCCCCTGGACAGCTCTCTCAGCCGTCCGTAGGAGCTCTTACCCAGCCAGGCACCCCTATGGTGCCCGGCGATCTCCCCCAGTCCCAAGCCCCACAGGGTGGGAAGCTGTGCCCCGGCCTTTACCAGGCTGCGGAGGGTATCTGCCCCGCCGTCACCAAAGGCGGCGGCATCGGTGGCGGCACCAATGCCCAGACTGTCCAGCACGATCAAAAATACTCGCTTCATAGCTTCCCCCTTTTTTTCTTTATTATATCATAGTTTCTCTTATGTGAAAAGTGTATAATTGCTCCGCCCCTGGAAATAATGAACACTAAAAAAGGAGCCGTGATGGAAAGCATTTGGAAAACGTCTGCCCTGCCCTTCCCCTATGGGCAGGAGGGATATTTGCCCGAAAAAGTAGAGGTTGCCGTGGTGGGTGGCGGTCTTGTGGGAATACTCACCGCCCACGCCCTGGCACAGGCGGGAATTTCTGTGGCAGTTTTAGAGGCGTTTACCCCCGGCTATGGGAGCAGCGGGAACAATACCGGAAAGGTCACCTGTCAGAGAGGTGCCTGCTTTTCCCCCCTGATAGAAGCCAAGGGCGAGGCCGCGGCAGGTCTGTGGGCTGATGCCTGTCAAAAGGCAATCCAAGACTATTGGGCATTGTGTGAAAGATATGGTATCAAATGCACCCCCGAGGAGGTGCCTGCCCTGCTCTATACAAACGGAGGGGATGAGATCCTGGTGCGTGAGGCAGAGGCGGCGGGGCGCCTTTCTATCCCCAATACCCTTTGCCACTCTAAGGAGCTGCCCTTGCCCCACACCCTGGCGCTCTCCTATCCTCAACAACTACAGCTAAACCCGCTGAAATTCCTTTTGGGTGTTGCCTCACAGGTGCCCGTATGGGCAGGAATGCGTGTGGTGGCGGTGGGGGATGATTTTCTCTATACCGAGGAGGGCGACCGCCTGGAGTTTGAGCATCTGGTGTTAGCCACCCACTACCCTATCAAGACCCTGCCTGCCATGACCTTTGCCCGTGTGATGCAAAGCACCTCCTACGCCATTGCCCTGCGGGATGTGCCTGTCCTGGGGGGGATGTACTACAGCGTTGATCCCCAGGGGCTTTCCCTGCGTTCCTTTGGCAATACGCTGATCGCAGTGGGTGCCTCTCACCGCACGGGTGCCCCCCATCCCGCCGCCTATCCTACCCTATTGGCTGTCCTAAGCAAATACTACCCAGAGGCAAAGATCACCCACCGCTGGACGGCCCAGGACTGCATGTCCGAGGACGGACTGCCACTGGTGGGAAAGGTGGGGCGACACAACCACTATATTGCCACCGCCTTTGACAAATGGGGGCTGACGGGGGCTATGATAGCGTCAGAGCTTCTCTCTTCTCTCATTCGTGGGGAAAGGCATCCTCTGGCGAAAATTCTCTCCCCCGCCCGTTTTTCTGTTAGGGGGCTGAGCCGTACCGTGAGTCAAACAGCCCACGCCCTGAGCGGGCTGGGAAAAAGCCTGTTTGCTATTCCCGCAGAAACGGCAGAGGAGCTTTCCCCCGGGACGGGTAACGTGGTTCTGCATAGGGGCAGAAAATCTGCCGCAACGGCACAGGAACACACCCATACCTGCCTGAGCCCATATTGCACCCACATGGGGTGCCAGGTGGCATGGAATCCCGACAGTGACTCTTGGGAATGCCCCTGCCACGGCTCCCGATTCTCTCGGGAGGGCATTCCTCTGGATGCCCCCGCCACCTTTCCCCTACGCTGTACAAACGAAAGGAAGAACCCATGAAAACAGCCATAGCGATTTTTGCCCTCTTATGCCTTATATCGGTCTGCATCACCCCTGCCACCGCAAAATCAGCAGGGCAAACGGACACACCCCCCACCCCTGCCACGGTGGACGTCCCCTGCGTGCGTATCACGGGGCGAGGGCTGCCCATTTACGGCACCCTGGCGGGCTATGACCCCGAGGGAGATGACCTGACCTATGTCATTGTTTCCTATCCCACCCACGGCTCTCTCAGGGTCACAGACCAGAGCGGTGGCGGCTTCTGCTATCTGCCGCGGCGTGCCTATACGGGGGAGGATTCCTTCACCTACGTGGTGCGTGACGCCTATGGAAACTATTCCTCCCCCACCACCGTGAAAATCCGGGTGGAGCGTGGCAAGGCAGACCTGGACTTCGCCGACCTGATCCCCACCCCCTGGGGAAGCTGAAAAAAAGACCTTGGCACCGCCAAGGTCTTTTCTTTTATTCTTTATCTAAAAATAACTCTTTAAAGAAATACACGTCCTCTTTGGGAAGCGAGAAGCTCTTGCCGTTCAGGTAATCCAGGCAGGTGGGCTCACCGCTGAACTGAAAGCGGAGGTAGTAGGAGCACAGGGCCTGATAGGAATACCCCCGCTGTCTATCCCCACGGTTGACGCCGTATTTGCCGTCCCCCAAGAGGGGATGCCCGATATGGGCCAGGTGGGCGCGGATCTGGTGGGTTCTTCCCGTGATGAGATCCACCTCAAGGAGGCTGCAGCCTCCGAAGGCCTTCCGCGTCTTAACGCCTGTAATCATGGGCG
>JAZORW010000136.1:0-1108 GCA_045656805.1 Eubacteriales bacterium
GCTGCTGGATTACATCTGCGGCTGCAAGAAGGAACTGGGCACCATGCCCGCCGATCCCGTGGCCGTGACCACCATCGTTTCCACCGATATGGTCGATCCCATTGCCGCCGATTACGGTGTGGAGATCCGCCGCGTGCTCACCGGCTTTAAGTATATCGGTGAGGTGATCAAGGTATATGAGGAAACCGGGGCGAAGGGAGACTTCCTCCTGGGCTTTGAGGAGTCCTACGGATACCTGGCCGGCACCTATGCAAGAGACAAGGATGCGGTCAGCACCTCTCTTCTGATTTGTGAAATGAGTGCCTATTACAGTGCTAAGGGCATGACCCTGAAGGATGCACTGGAGGCACTGTACGAGACCTACGGCTATTTCCACGAGGCAACCGTGGATATTTATATGGAGGGGCTGGACGGCATTGAACGCCGTCGCCGTGTTACCGAAGCCCTGCGTACCACGCCTCCCACCACCCTCGGTGGTGTAGAGATAGAGGAGATCTCCGACTTCCTCGCCCGTGAGAGCGTGAACCTCAGAGACGGCAGTCGCACACCCACCAAACTGCCCCGTGCAGACGTTCTGATCTTCACCCTCCGTGGGGGCGACCGTGTGATCGTGCGTCCCTCGGGCACCGAGCCTAAGATCAAGATCTATTTCCTGCTGTCCGCAGACAATAAAGCCACGGCAGAGAAAAAGCTGGAGGCATACCTGAAGGATGCCCGGGGCTTCGCCAACGTATAAGGCAATTTTAGAAAGGAAACGAAAGTCACGTGACATCTCGTCAGGAACGCACACGGAATTTTTGCATCATTGCCCATATTGACCACGGTAAATCCACCCTGGCAGACCGTATTCTGGAAAAGACCAGTGCGGTGGCAAAGCGGGATATGGAGGCACAGCTACTGGACAATATGGATCTGGAGCGTGAGCGCGGCATTACCATTAAGGCACGTGCCGTCAGGCTGAATTACACTGCCCAGAACGGCGAAGAGTATATCTTCAATCTGATAGACACCCCAGGCCACGTAGACTTTGGCTACGAGGTTTCTCGTTCTCTCAACGCCTGTGAGGGGGCACTGCTGATCGTAGACGCCACCCAGGGGGTAGAGGCAC
>JAZORW010000137.1:0-3266 GCA_045656805.1 Eubacteriales bacterium
ATTACACCAACTCTTCTCACCTGCCCGTTGGCTACACCGAGGATATCTTCACCGCCCTGGACGTTCAGGACGAGCTGCAGACCCTGTACACCTCCGGTACCGTATTCCACGCATTCCTGGGCGAGAAGCTGCCTGACTGGAAGGCTGCCGCTAACCTGGTGCGTAAGATCGCAGAGAACTATAAACTGCCCTATTACACCCTGTCTCCCACCTACTCTGTATGCCGTTCTCACGGCTATATCGCAGGTGAGCACTACGAGTGCCCCGAGTGCGGTGGCAAGACCGAGGTATACAGCCGTATCACCGGTTACTACCGTCCCGTTCAGAACTGGAACGACGGTAAGAGCCAGGAATACAAGGACCGTAAGGTATACGACATCGAAAACTCCCGCCTGACCCGCACCCCTGCCAAGGCACAGGAAGCTGCCAAGGAAGAGTGCACCGCATGCCAGGAGGATGCCACCTACCTGTTCACCACTGCTACTTGCCCCAACTGCAAGATCGCATGCAGCCTGCTGGATAAGGCCGGCTTTGCCTACACGAAGCTGCTGGCAAACGAGGCACCTGACCTGGTGAGCAAGTTCGGTATCCGTCAGGCACCCACTCTGGTAGTGGTTCGTGGCGGTCAGGTAGAGAAGTTCACCGGTGTCTCCGACATCAAGAAGATGCTGAACGCATAAGATGTACGACATTATTATTATCGGCGGCGGCCCTGCGGGGCTGACCGCCGCCCTGTATGCCCGCCGTGGCGGTAAGCAGGTCTTGGTTTTAGAGCAGGCTGCCTTTGGCGGTCAGATCACTTATTCCCCCAGAGTAGAGAATATTCCCGGCTTCGTACAGCTGTCCGGTAACGAGTTTGCCGATAAGCTGGTAGAGCAGGTGCTGGAGCAGGGTGCCGAAGTGGAGCCCGCACAGGTTCTGTCTATTCGTGATGGAGAAGTGAAGACGGTAGTCACCGATAGCGGTGAATACCAGGCTAAGGCTGTGATTATTGCCACCGGTGCCAAGCATCGCATGCTGGGAATTGAGAGAGAAGAGCAGTTTTTGGGAGAGGGCATCTCCTTCTGCGCCGTGTGTGACGGTGCCTTCTACCGTGGAAAGACGGTAGGTGTGGTAGGCGGCGGTAACTCCGCCCTGCAGGAGGCAGTGCTGCTGTCCGAGCTGGCAGAAAAGGTATATATTTTCCAGAACCTCTCCACCCTGACGGGAGAAATGAAGCTGCGTGAGCAGCTGGAGGCGAAGGAAAACGTGGAGATCTGCTGCTCTGTCACCGTGAAAGCCCTGCTGGGCGAAGAGGTGCTGGAGGGCGTAACCCTGGCAGAAGAGAACGGTAGCCGTGAGGTGAAGCTGGACGGTCTGTTCGTTGCCATAGGCCTCATCCCCCAAAACGAGGCGTTTGCCGAAGTGCTGAACCTGGATGACCGTGGGTATGCCATCTCCGATGAGAGCTGTACCACCGGCACCCCCGGTATTTTCGTGGCAGGGGACTGCCGCACCAAAAAGATCCGTCAGGTGGCTACCGCCGCCGCAGACGGTGCCGTGGCTGCACTGGCAGCCTGCGACTACGTAGACGCAAAGGCATAAAGATTTCCGACCCGCCTATGGCGGGTCGTTTTTTTCAGTTCTTCCTCCGACGGGGGTGATTGCTTCTCCCTGTGGACACAAACTGTCCATACAAAACCATTGATTTTTTCATGCATCTATGGTAAACTGTTCATATGTATATCACCCGGAAAGAGAGGAGAAGGACGCTGTGTTTGGATACGTGAGACCCTATGCTCCCTCTTTGACTCTGGGAGATTATGAGTTTTACCGCGCCACCTACTGCGGTGTCTGCCGTTCCCTGAAGAGGGAAACGGGTGTGGTTTCGGGGCTCAGCCTGAACTACGACATGGTATTTTTGGCACTTGTACGGCTCCTCCTTGGGGACAGACAGGTGAAGATACAGCCCGGCAGGTGCGTGGCACATCCCCTGAAAAAGCGTCCTATGCTAAGACGCAGTCAGGCAACCGCCTATGCCGCCAGGATCTGTGCAACGCTTACCTACTATAAGCTGAAGGATGACCTCCGGGACAGCGGAGCCCTCGGCAAGGTAGCCCCCGGTCTGGCACTGCCCTTTATGCGACGGGCACGGAAAAAGGCAAGGCTGGGGAGGCTGGACGAGAGCATGCGAGAGCATCTAAGTCGGCTCAGCCAAATGGAAAAGGAGCAGGTGGCGTCTATTGACCTGCCGGCGGGAGAGTTTGGTGCCCTGCTGGGTGAGGTATTTGCCTTTGACGCACCGGGCGAGTTTTACACCCCCCTGTATACTTTGGGGGACATGCTGGGAAGATTTATTTATGCGGCGGATGCTGCAGAGGACTTTGAAAAAGACAAAAAGAGCGGCTCCTACAACCCCTACGTGCTGACCTACGGCGATACCTTGACAGAAGCTGCCAAGGCGGATATTCACACCGCCCTCATCTGCACCCTCTCCCGGGGGGAGGCGGCGTGGCAGACCCTGCCCTTTGGGGACAGTGTGACGGTACGTCACTTGATCGAAAACATTCTATACGAGGGGCTACCCCGTCGGGTTGCCTATCTTGTGGGGGGCGAGAAATTCCCTGCCCGCAAAAAGCCGAAACCCTATGACGGCCCCCTGCCGTAACAAAAGTAGAAAAGGAAAATGGTATGAATCAGAATCCATACGAAGTTCTGGGGGTATCCCCCCTTGCCACTGACGAAGAGGTAAAGGACGCCTATCGCCGTCTGGCACGTCAGTATCATCCGGATAGCCATGCAGAGGGCGAAACTGCCGCATGGGCTGAAGAGAAGATGAAGGAGGTCAACCTGGCATACGACGCCATTATGGCGGCACGTCAGGGTACCGGCGGACAGTTCAAAAATCTCTCTTATATCCGCACCCTTCTGGATGCTGGTAAATTTGGCGAGGCAGAGGCACACCTGGATCAGGTGCCCGCAGATAAGCGGGGTGCCGAGTGGCATTTTTTAAAGAGCGTGTGCCTGGATAGACGCGGCATGCAAAACGATGCTATGAACGAGCTGAACATTGCCTGCAGCATGGAGCCTGCAAACGAGGAATACGTGCGTTCCCGCAATATTTACGCCCGCCGTGCAGGTGCCTACGGTAACGCCTACCGTGAGAGAACCTACGGCAACGCCAATCGGAGAAACGATGCGGATACCGCCTGCAATTGCTGCACCAATCTGCTGATCGCCGACTGCTGCTGTGGGTGTATGGGCGGCGACCTGATCAGCTGCTGCTG
>JAZORW010000138.1:0-3416 GCA_045656805.1 Eubacteriales bacterium
CGTCCCCGCTTCCGCTTCCTTTTGGAGGGGGACGCACCCCAGCTGTTCCGTGCCTGGTGGCAACGGGGCACCGCCATCAAGCGTGCCCTGGGTCCCTCTGCCGTCAGCGACGACTTTTCCTCCTTCCCCTCGGGTCATTCCTCTTACGCCATGCTGGCGGTCTTCCTCTTCCCCGCCCTGGGGTGCTACCTCCCCCGCCTGAATTCCCACCGCACACTTCTCGCTTCTCTCGGCTTTCTGTGGTGGGCGCTCACCGCACTCTCCCGCCTGACGGTGGGTGCCCATTTTCTCACCGACGTGTGTATCGGGGGGCTGGTCACCCTCTTCTCCCACGGCTGCGTGATGCTGTTTCTCCGCCTGCGTCAGAGGTGGCAAAGCGCCTCTCATAACGAAAAAGAGTGCTACTGAAGCCAGTAACACTCTTTATTTTTTGCTTGTGGTTATGCCGAAGCTCGCTTGTCCTTATTTAAGGGTTTCTGCTATTGCAGAAAAAGTACCAATGCTACCCTGCAGGTCACTGGGAATAATTACTTTAGTCGCCTGGCCGTCTGCCACGCTCTCCATGGCCTCCATCTTACGCAGGGTCAGATATGCTTCACCGGGATTTGCCTCATTGATCATGCGGATGGCCTGGGCTCTCGCCTCATTCAGCTTCAGGATGGCTTCTGCGTCACCCTCTGCACGGCGGATGGCCGCTTCCTTCTCTGCCTCGGCCGCCAGGATGGCTGCCTGCTTATTTGCCTCTGCCTCCAGGATCTGGCTCTCCTTCTTACCCTCGGCTACCAGAATGTTGCTGGACTTTTCACCCTCGGCCCGCAGGATGGCCTCACGGCGCTGTCTCTCTGCCTTCATCTGCTTTTCCATGGCGTCCTGAATTTCGGCAGGGGGCTTAATGTTCTTCAGCTCAACACGGTTGATCTTAATGCCCCAGGGGTCGGTTGCCTCGTCCAGAATGGAACGGATGCGGGCGTTGATGGTGTCACGGGAGGTCAGGGTGTTATCCAGCTCCATATCACCGATAATGTTTCGGAGGGTGGTGGCAGTCAGGTTTTCGATCGCCATCAGGGGATTCTCTACACCGTAGGTGTACAGCTTCGGATCCGTGATCTGGAAGAACACAACGGTATCGATCTGCATGGTAACGTTATCCTTGGTGATCACAGGCTGAGGGGGGAAATCCGCCACCTGCTCCTTCATGGACACACGCTTTGCAATGGTCTCCAGGACGGGGATTACCAGGTGCATACCCGTTTCCCAGGTGATGCGGTAGGCACCCAGACGCTCGATCACGAAGGCCTGAGACTGGGGAACGATCTTAATGTTACAGATGACCAAAACGACAACGACGGCCAACAGGCCCAAGAGTACCCAAACGATAGGTGGCATTATTTTTCTCCTTCTTTCTTAACAAAAACTTTATTTCCTTGAATTTCAAGAATCTTAACTACGGCACCGCACTCAATGCTCTCTCCGCCAGTGGTGCGGGCGGACCACTCCAGACCGTTAATCTTCACAGCGCCCTTGCCCTGCAGATTATCGATTTTCTCGGTGACGATAGCGTTATGCCCCACCACCAGCTCCAGATTGGTGCTCTGCTTATCAGAGCGGTTTAAAAATTTCTTTGCCAGGGGGCGGGTAGCTGCCACCGCCGCAGCGGACAGCACCACGAAGATCAACACCTGCCAGCCAATGCCCAGGTCCGGGAAGATGGCAACGAGAATTGCCATGATCACACCGGCAGCTGCCAACCAAATAGAAACCAGCTGCGTTGTCAGGGCCTCTACCGCCACCAGGGCGACAGCCAGCCCAAACCAAAACCATGCCATATTGAAATCCTCCTTTTTCTCTATTATATCCTATTCTTTTCACTTTGTAAAGGGTTCTCTTATGGGGTGCCCTCAGGGCACGCCCCCACCCTTGCCACCACCACGGAAATATCATCGCCGCCACCGCCCCGCTCCAGGGTCTTCTCCAAAATGGATCTTGCCACCGCCTCCAGGCTTTCCTCCCTGGGCTTTGACAGCATCTCCACCAGCCAGGGGGCGTCCTCGGAGGTCTGGCTCACCCCATCGGAGAGCATGACGATCAGATCCCCCTCTCGGGTATCCAGGTGCAGGGTCTCTCCCTCCACCTCCTTCAGCACACCCACGGGCAGGGTGCAGGAGCGCAGGCGGAACAAATTCCCCTCCCGCCTGACGTAGGAGGCGGCAGCACCGCTCTTGAAGAATACCGCACTGCCCGTATATCGGTCAAATTCCAAAAGGTCTACGGTGGCGGTGCATTCCTCTCCCCTAAGAGATAGCAGGCGGTTCAGCATCCTCAGGGAGGAGCCGTGAGAAGTACCGCCCAAAAGCATTTTTTCTAAAAACTGCGTGGCAAGGGAGGAGGCCTGTGCCGCCCTGGGTCCACTACCCATTCCGTCGGAGAGCAATACGTAGGTATACCCCTCGGGGGAGGAAAAGGTCAGGCTACTGTCCCCCGAGATCTCCATGCCCCGGGCAGGGCGAAGGGCGGTGGCTACCTCCAGGGTGTAGGCAGGGGCACTTTTACATTCCATGATCAGCATCCCCTCGCTAAGGGAAAAGGTAGGAGGTGTCAGACGGCACCCACACTGAGCAGCTATTTTATGGAATAGGGCGGTGAGCTGCTTTTGTCTGTTTCCCACCGCCTCTGTGGCGACCACCACCTCTCGGGCACGCTTTCCTCTGACCCGTACTGCCGCAGGGCGGATGCCGGCATCGGTCAGCAGCTTTTTCACCCGTCTTGCGGTGTCGGGGTCCTCTTCCCCCGCTGCCTTTTCCCTCTCTACCGCCTCTCGCATCAGCTCTGCCGTCAGGGCAAGCTCCGGGGCAGGATAGTCCGCCCCCACCCGTCGCCTTTGATCCCGCCAGAGCAGCGCCCCTCTTTCTCTCACCCCCGTAAGAAATTCCTCCACGTGGGGACATTCGGTCAGCAGGTAGGTGGGCAGATCCCCGGCTAATAGGGGTTGTCCACGCCACAGGCGTTCTGCCAGGATCTCCATGCCCCGCTCCCCGGGCCTCTCCGGACTGTCCCAGCAGGTCTTCTGCTTTTCGCATACCTTGCACCGCTGGGTGCAGACCCCCTCGCACAGGGCAAGGCAGGCGTCAGGCTCCGGGCACAGGCGTTTCTTCGTCAGCTGGGCAGCCAATGCCTCCAGTGCCCCCGAGAGACGCCGTATCTCTTCTCCCTCTTTTCTGCCCAGGGCTGCCTCTGCCGCCGCCTCCGAGGCGGCTCTGTCCTGCTTTACCTCCCCCGCAATGGCACCCGAATACACTCTTGGCACCAGGGGCAGAGAGATCAGGGTGGCTACCGTCATTTCCGGTCCCACCCCTAAAAATCCAGCCAACCCGTCTACGTAGGCGCACCACGCCACCCCCACACCGCAGCCCAGTGCC
>JAZORW010000139.1:0-1876 GCA_045656805.1 Eubacteriales bacterium
AGCCCCTTACCGCACTTGCCGGTGAGAATGCCGTCAGCTATGACGCTGGCACTCTTTACACGCTGTAAAACAGCCCTCATATTACATGCCCGCCCCTCTGAAGACGCTTTCCACCGCATTCAGGATACGCAGGCGGGAGATAATGCTCTCCACGTGACTAACGTTCCTGCCACCGATGGTCAGGTTAATGAGAGAAACGCCGTTGGCAACGTTCTGCTTCACTGCCACGTTCAGAATAGGCACCTTCATATCAGCCAGGGCGGCAGTGATCTCTGCCAGGGCACCAATTCTGTCTACGGCACGGATGCTGAGAATGGCTTCGTAGAGATCGCGGTTGTTGTCACCAACACCGCTCTCCCAATATGCCTTCACCAGGCGGTCGCTATTCGCCTTTGCAGCAGATACGATATTGGGGCATTCACATTTGTGAATGGAGATACCAAATCCCTTGGTGATAAAGCCCACCACCTGATCCCCGGGCAGGGGGTTACAGCATTTGGCAAACTTCACCTCGCAGCCCTCTTCACCGTCCACCACGATGCCGCTGCCACGCTTCACGCGATGCAGATTTTTCTTAGGCTGTACCAAGGTGTCAATTTCCTTGGGCTCCTCAGGAGGAGGCGGACATACACGGTCAAAGGCGTCGTGAACATGCTTGGTAACCTTAGAAACAGTCAGACCGCCGAAGCCAATGGTGCTGTAAAAATCGTCGGCACCTCCGGCAATACCCACGGCACGGCAAACCTGCTCCGCCACCTCGTCCCGTTGCTTTTCCGTAAAGGGTCTACCAATACGCTTCAGCTCACGCTCCAGCTCAGCCAGACCCACCTGAATATTCTCTTCTCGCTTTTCCTTTTTGAACCAGGCACGGATCTTATTGCGTGCCTCACCCGTCTTCACGATCTTCAGCCAGTCACGGCTGGGTCCCTTAGAGGCGGAGGAGGTCAAAATTTCTACAATATCACCGTTTTGCGGTACACGCTCAATGGGAGAGATCATACCGTTTACCTTAGCACCCACCATCTTATTGCCCACCGCACTGTGAATGGCATAGGCAAAGTCGATGACGGTGGCACCCAGAGGCAGAGAAATCACGTCACCCTTAGGGGTGAACACGAAGGTTTCGTCATGGAAAATATCCGTCTTAAAGGAGTGCATAAACTCGTCAGGATCACGGGTATTGTCGTTTGCCTCCAGAAGAGAGGCGATCCAACGCAGCTTCTCGTCAATGTCCTCTTTCGCCTTCTCACCACTCTTATATTTCCAGTGGGCAGCCAGACCGTACTCTGCGATCTCATGCATCTCATAGGTACGGATCTGCACCTCAAAGGGTACACCGTCGTGACCGATGACCGTGGTGTGAAGAGAACGGTACAGATTGGGCTTAGGTGTAGAAATATAGTCCTTGAAACGCCCGGGGATAGAGTTAAAGGCCTCGTGAATGATACCCAGGACGGTATAGCATTCCAGCTCTGTGCTGACAATGACGCGCAGAGCGTAAAAATCATAGATTTCGTCGAAATTCTTCTGCTGATTGTACATCTTCCGATACAAACTGTACACAGACTTGGTTCTCGACTCGATGGTGCTGGTGATCTTGGCTTCCTTCAGACGCTCCTCAATGATCCGCTTTGCGTTTTCAATGAGTCCTGCACTCTGCCCGTACTTACCCGCCACCTTCTCGGTTACCTCCCCGTAGCCAATGGGGTCCAGATATTTCAGGCTGAGATTTTCCAGCTCCAGCTTGATCCTCTGCATACCGAGGCGGTGAGCCAGGGGGGCATAAATGTGCATGGTTTCCAGGGCAATATCACGACGGCGGTCGTCAGACTTCACCTCCAGAGTACGCATATTGTGCAGACGGTCACAGAGCTTG
>JAZORW010000140.1:0-3455 GCA_045656805.1 Eubacteriales bacterium
CTCATATTCCACGTCACCCACCTTGATGGTAGACACAACGTGATAGTTCTTAGCATCTGCCATATCGGTGGCAGCAATGCCTGCGATGGTGAACACATAGTTACCGTCCACCAGGTTACCCTCCCAGGTGTTTACACCGTCGGTCAGGCTTACCTTGCTGACGATATCCAGACCCTCCAGCTGGGAGGCTGCCATCTTCAGGTTCATGGTCATCTCACCGGTCAGGGTCAGGTTACCTGCGGTCAGCTTCAGCTGGGGCATGAACTCTACGCCCTTCTCGGTTACGATCCAGGGGGTACCCTTGGGTGCCTGGCTGGCAGCAGCGGCGTTCATGATCTCCAGGGCAGATGCCTCGGAGTTGGTCAGCTCCTCGATGCCTGCCAGACCGCTTGCGTTGTAGTGGTCGGCTACAGTTACCTGATTGCCATCCTTGTCATAGCCTACGACGGTTACACGGGAATTGGTGGCAGTGGCGTTCAAGGGGTCCGCATTTGTAAAGTTGGTCATGGGCATAAGGGTGGCCAGCTGAGTGGTCTCGGCAGAGGCCTTCAGGGTTACGTCCACCACCACGTTGTTCAGGGTCAGGCGGGTGGTAGAGGCGGCGGTAGAGCCGTTGATATAGCCTGCGATACCGCCTGCGGCAGTTGCACCGGTGATAGTACCGGTCAGGTACAGACCCTCCAGGGGATAGGCGGTGGTAGCTTTACTACCGCGCTCTATATATCCCGCATAAGCGCCGGCATGGCCGGTGGTGGCGGTCACGTTGCCGTAGTTGGCACTGTTGACAAAGACGGTATGTCCGTCCTGGTTACCCCAGGCCTTACCGTTGCTTTCGCCCACCAGTCCACCTACCTTGGTGGCACCCTGAATGTTACCGTAGTTAGCACAGTTATAGGCGTAAGAGTAGGCGGTAGAGCGGTGCTGTCCCATGATACCGCCAACGCCTTCAGCACCACCGGTGATGTCACCGTAGTTGACGCAGTTTCTCACGGTGATCGTAATACTGGCAGGGTTGTTGTTTGTATTAGCACCGCTTCTTCCGAAAATGCCGCCCACCTTTGCTGTTGTAGCGGTATTGGTATTGGTCAGGTCGCCGTAGTTGGCACAGTTCTCGACCACACAGCCGTCGGCGTATACGTTACCCACAATACCACCTAAGTAGTTGCTATCCGAGTTGATATTGGCGTCACCGTAGTTGATGCAGTTTCTGACAGTAGAGCCGGTGCCGTTCAGCTGTGCGACGATCATGCCGACGCTGCCCTTCTTAGCCCCCGTGATTTCAGCATAGTTCACGATACCGTCAATGGTACAGTTGTTAGCCTCATAGATAGCACAGGACTGATTGCCGGCAGTGGAGTTGGAGATGCCTTTAGCGGAACCGCTGACCACAATATCGGTGATGGTGCAGTTGGTAGCATACATAGCGATGGGGGCAAAGTTGCCTGCCTGGAAGTTGACATCCAGAACCTTCACGCCGGAGATAGTGGCGTCGGTGGCGGTGCCTACCAGACCGGAGTGGGTGGCCATTGCATTGGACGACATACCCAGGAAGGTAATATCCCGAACGGTACCGCCGGTCAGTTCATGGAACACGTAGCCGTAGGCCTTCACATGGGTAGTGCCGTAAAGGAAGGCGTTTGCCACGATATGACCGTCACCGTCCAAGGTACCGCAGAACACGCGGCCCTCGGATGCACCCAGGTTGTGTCCGTTGAGGTCAACGTCGGTTGCCAGGCGGTAGGTCTTGCCATCGGTGGATACCGGAGTAGCATTCTTGACCACCCATATGAACTCAGCGGCGGTTTCAATGAGAATGGCGCCGTCAGAGTCGGTTTTGGTGGGCTGCTGGGTAGCAGAGCCGTCCCAAATATCTGCCTTGGGGTCAAGGGTTACCGTAGGGGGAGTAAATTCCTCCTTGGCGGTAGTATCGCCTTCGCCCTCCTCTGCCGCGGGCAGTACGGTCATCAGACCGCACAGCAGGCCCAGCACCAGAAGCAGGGAGAGAAGCACACTGAGAATGCGATAGGTTTTCATAGCTGCAAATCCTCCTATTAGGGGAAATTGGTCTTTTTACAGATGAAAATATATATCCAAATATAATAGTATCAAAAAAGCGGGACAAATGCAAGGAATGTTTGCCCCTCTTTTCCCATCTTAAAAAATTCTCCATTGTGCTGAGAAATGCACCATCATTTTTTGTGAACATGCACATTGATTTTTATTAAAAATCAATTTTTGCCACAAAAATCCCGCCGAAGCTGCCTTCGGCGGGACGGGGTCGAAATTATTCTTGGGTCTCTTCGGTGGGAGCCTCAGCCTCTTCAGCAGGAGCCTCAGCCTCTTCAGCAGGAGCTTCAGTTTCCTCGGAGGGAGCCTCGGTTTCCTCGGTCACCTCTTCAGTGGCTACGGCTTCCTCGGTTTCCTCGGTCACCTCTTCGGTGGCTACGGCTTCCTCCTGGGGCTGTGCGAGGAGAGTATCCTCAAAGCCCTGGGCGGTAGCACCCTGTGCGAAGATGTCTACGTAATCGTCATTGGTGTAGGAGATCTCCTCGGTCCACTCAGCCTCGCCCTCGATGGGCTCGTCGGTGCCCTTGCCTGCCTTCTTACGCTTCAGGAGCAGTACAACCACTACCACGATGGCAGCGATCACAACTACACCGCCGGCGGCGCCCAGAATGATGGGCAGGATAGAGGTCTGGGAGGTGAAGCCATAGGACAGATTCAGCTTAGAGGTGGTGAAGGTCAGTACACCGGTGGCGGGATCGTACTTAACGTTCTTAACACCAGAGGTGTTTTCCAGCAGCTGTACCTTCATCTTATCGCCCTCACCGGTGACGGTGATGAACTGCAGGGTGTCGGAATCTCTGTACTTCTCAGGGATAACGATGGTGACGGTGACAGTGCCTGCGGCAACTGCCTCGTTACCGTCCATAACCTGCAGGGTGTACAGCTCTCTCAGCTTCTGCTTTGCGAAGTCATCACCCAGGAAGGAGCCAAAGTCGATCTCCAGATCCTCACCGGTCTTGGTGTCTACGTTCAGGGTGTAGTCGGGGTCAAATCCCTTGTCTGCACCTACGGAGATGTTACCGTCGTTGCCGGTCACCTCTGCCGCCAGAATAGTCAGGGTGGCGGTGATGGGCTCGATATCCTCGTAGTTAGAGGAGCCCTGCAGCTCGAAGGTGATGGTGTATACACCGGGGGCAGTGTAGGAAGCGGGGGTGTTTACCAGCTGGATCTGCACGCCGTCTGCACCTACGGAAGAGATACGCAGGGTCAGGGTATGCTCCTTACCGTCGTATACCACGGTGGTGCTGCCCATAACGGTGAAGAAGCTCTTGGAATAGGTATCCTTCTGTACGGTGATGGTTTCCTCAGCCTCAGCCTCCATCAGGTTATCGGTGTCGGTAACGGTGTAGGTGAAGGTGTAGACGCCTACGTTCTTAACGTCGGCGGGA
>JAZORW010000141.1:0-11851 GCA_045656805.1 Eubacteriales bacterium
GACTCTCTGGGAATTCAGTATAGCCACCACGTTGCCCAGCAGGTCGTGCTCTACCATGTACCGCACGGGGCTCTGCCCAGGTACCGTGTGAACCAAGCCCGACAGGGTCTGCCCGGTATACAGATACAGAAAGGAATACGCCTCGGCGCCGGAAACGGAGACCGTTTCCCGTATCAGGCGGCCGTCACGGTGGCGGTAGTAGGTATGGTGCTTGTTGCCCGCCTGCTTTCCGGTGCGTCTACCCTCAGAGTCGTAGGTGTAGCTGACCCCGCCGAAGGACATCAGGCGGGAGCCACGCCAGGTGGCGGCATTGCCGCAGTACAGGGTGGGGTTGCCCATGGCATCGTAGCTCAGGTTGCCGTGGTGGGAGGTAGCGACCATACGGTCACGCACCACCTCGTCATAGCCCGCATACATGGTATCGTAGGCATAGCCGTAGCTGAACAGCTCCCAGGAATCCACCGTTGGCTCATAGTCACAGGTCATACGGCAGGTCATATTGCCCAGGTCATCCCAGAAATATAAGAAGGTGCTGCCCAGGCGTTGGTTGTCCTCGCGGATCAGGCGACCGTTATGTTCATATGTACCCTCTAAGTGTAGTATACCACCATTAGAAAGCACTGTCAAATAAAAGAGAGCCGCACCGAAGTGCGGCTCTCCCCTTTGATACAAAGGCACTATCAGTAATTATCTAAATTTGTTGACTATTACACCAAGCAACCATAAAGCACCCATTGCTAATGCAAATAGCACACCCATTGTGATAATACCAACAATTGCGTCCTTAATAGTCATTCCTTCTGGAACATCTCCAAAAGAAGCAGGGATTGCCATCAAGAGACACTTAAAGCAATATTTTATAAATTCCCACATTTCTCCTTACCCCTTGATATATGGATTTTAAAATATATCGTTAAAAACCGCCCCTGCTATTCCTCCAAACAATCTCATTGTACCCACCTTCACTGCAGGTTTAGCCCACAATTCAGAAATAACGCTGGCTTTTGTCAGCGACTTGTTTTGGGTCTTTAAAAATTTTGATAACAGTTGCGGTCCATGTTTCCCGGCCAAATAACCAATTCCTTGTGTTGCTCCTGATATTGCCAGAGAAATCCCCAAGGATTTTATCGTTTCCCCAAATGTTGCCTCTTCATTCCAACTGTTTAATAGCGACGTTCCTCCTGCAACAGCAAACTTTCCTGCAATTGCCCAGCCTCCGGTGCCGCCGGTCGCCCCAACGACGAGTCCATAAGCAATACCAGAAAGCGTAGAAATTGCCACTTCAGTCAAGTCGATTGTCCCGGTGTCATGCCACTGATCTATAGCATTTACTCCTCCTGATACAAAACCTCCGATTAGCATGGCTGATCCAACTGCCGCTACTGGTCCAGTGGCACCAAGAGTCAGCGCTGTTGCAACAGCAAGGCCGGCGACAGCCAATCCTACTACTGCCCACTTCGCCCACTGTGGCATACACCCACTGGGATCCGCATAGTTCACAGGATCTCCATTGCAGTAGGCATACAGACCCAGACCTGCGGGCGCATAAGGATCCTGGTATTTCAGGCTGTCGGGAGAGATAAATCTGCCGTAGTAGGGGTCGTACTCACGGGCGTTCAGGTGGTACAGACCAGTGTCGGCATCGTAGTAGTACCCCTTATAGCGGAAGGGATTCAGGTTGCCGATAAAATCTTCGTCGGTGTTTACGTTCCCCTCACCGTCATATACCGCATGGTTACCGAAGGCATCGTAGTCGTAGGTGGCAACCACCTCGGTCTGGGTGAAGGAGGTAGACCTGAGAATTGCGACTACGTTGCCCATCAGGTCATGCTCCAGCATGTACTGGGTCTTGGTGCCGTCTGCACCCAGATACACCAATCCAGTCAAGGTTCCACCGGTATACAGATACAGGAGGGAGTACGCCTCGGTATCACCTACACTCACGGTTTCACGCATCAGGCGGCCGTCACGGTGACGGTAGTAGGTATCCTTCAAGCATAGTATACCACCACAAAAAAGCACTGTCAATTAAAAAGCCCCTGCACCTCCGTGCAGGGGCCCGCATCTCAACATAAAATTGAGAATACGTTTGACTTTGGAAACGGAATTTCGCTTGCAATTATTGGATCATTTGTTCGATTTTATTATCTTTTAATATCCTTTCGAACTGATCTTTATATCGTGTATTGATCAAAACCTTTTTACCGTTTACAAACAGATGAAATTGATAGAATACAGATTTCCTATATCTCTTGCAGGTGTATTTTTCTATATCACATACGTTCAGCTGAATGTCTTTGAATAAAGTCTTTAAACGCACTTTTTCATTATCAAACGCAACTCTATAGTGAATTGTATATAGCCACCCATATAAACCAAGAGTGCCAAACACCACCCATGCAACAGCGAATGAAATTAGATCGTTATGGGTGTATTTATCATCATTCGTTAAATAAATAGACAACGGCATTACAATTGCAAGCACATACCCAACAAGCATACTGTATTTGAAGGGCCTGCCTTCTTTTTTCATTCCATCAATAATTCTATCATCCATAATTTCCCTCTGTTTAGTTAAAAATATCAACCATTATATTATACACGCCGCAGCACCCGCAAGCGCGCCAACGGTTCCTGCAGAAGCTACGATAGTAGCAACAAATACTGCAGTCATTACAACAATACAAATTCCAGTTAATAAGTTACCAAGCCACTTAGGTGCACACCCACTGGGGTCCGCATAGTTCACCGGATCGCCGTTGCAGTAGGCATACAAATTCAGCCCTGCAGGCGCATAAGGATCCTGGTATTTCAGGCTGTCGGGGGAGATAATACTAGTATACCACCCCTGAGATTTGCTGTCAAACAAAAAGAGAGCCGCACCGAAGTGCCCCTCTCCCCCTTGATAGGATAGATAGGATGGTGAACTTATCCGAAAGTAGTCCTTTTAGGCTTTGTCTGTAAAAGCACTTTTCTGTCTATGTCAAATCGACAATTATCCCAATTAATTTGTCGTCTTGGAAGGATGCATATTGGCCTTTACCAAACATAATAATTAGATCATCGTTTATATCACCTATGCAAATTCGTGATTTGTTAACATCATATTTGATCTTATCGCCTAACAGGCAATGACTGATAGAGGTTTCTTTTTCAAAATCTTCTAAATCAATCAACAATTCTCCGTTCGCAAATTTTTCAATAGAGATATTTTCACTTGCTGTTTTCTTATCGATCAACAAATACCCTTCACACGAAACGCATTTTTTTGTATAAATATCAAAATTCAAGAAAAACAGGTGCTTTGCTGATAACGAAACTTGAAAATCAAAATATACATTCTTCGATCCAAACGAGTTATCCGAATGCTTTACTACACAATTCGAATTATAATCATCGCTGAACTTATAAAATAGCTTCACAATTACCTCTCATTAAAATCCTGCGTGCAAAATAATTTGTTTTTCGATATCTAATACTACTTTCCATATAACCGAATGACTTCCTGTTTTTCCAACACCATAAGAAACCCAACCAATTTTATAAGACCCCGGAATAGTAAAATTATATACACATGAAGATTCTTTTGTCATTTTACCATACTTAATGATATTTTTTTGGAGCAAAGTTGACTGTTGATACGGTCTCGCCATATGAGTCGAATCAGACAATGTGCCAGAGAAACTATAATCACCTAAATTTTTATACGCTTGGATTCTAGGAGTATTATATTTGTACCAGCCACCACAAACAATTCCTCCAGCCAGGGCAACGCTCCCTGTAATAGTGGCGTATGTGTTATACGCGGCTGAATTGCCACCAAATACTGTATCTTCAACAAAATTATATCCAGTACCAGCTTCAACAACCTCGGACGCTCCATTAATCGTTGTTAAGATTCCCGCACTAATAGTAATACCAGCAACTATCAGTATTGGCAATGTAGCTACCCCACTGGCAATAACTAAAGCTCCTGCTACAATAGCACTGATACCAGTATATAAATATCCTGCCCCTCGACAAAAAGAACCCCATTCCCAAGCATGCCCCGTAGGATCATATCTATTCACCGGATCGCCGTTGCAGTAGGCATACAGATTCAGCCCTGCGGGAGTGTAGGGGTCCTGGTATTTCAGGCTGTCGGGGGAGATAAATCTACCGTAGTAGGGGTCGTACTCTCGGCTGTTCAGGTGGTACAGACCGGTATCTGCGTCATAGTAGTAACCCTTATAGCGGAAGGGTTCAGGCTTTGTCTATCAACTACAGTATACCACCCCGAAGGGGTGCTGTCAAACAAAAAGAGAGGCGCACCGAGGTGCGGCTCTCCCCTTATTATGGGAAAGACGGAAAGGTAACCCTATTTAAAATCAAGATTCCTTGATTTTCTTGCAAAAGGAATCAGTTGTGATTCATATTTTTTGTTCCTTGATAGGATTTGTTAACATTCGAACAATTCCCTAATTTTGATAGGTGGAATAATGCAACATATACAAGTTGGTATTATTTGTTTTTCTTTTTTTCTTTTTTGCTAGCTAATTTAAAAATCGAATATATTATTGCGATCATTAATGCTGAAATTAGCCAACTATACTTATTGTCGGGTTCTGGAGTATTATAATAGCCATATATAGTAGCAATTACATACGCAAAGACTACTTGTATTATTTCAAATACAATTTTTTTCATAAACTCCCACCTTCTAATTAGTATAAAATCCATCTTGAGTTTTCAAAATCTGGTGTTGCAACAATGGCTTTAATTAAGCGACAGCATTGCCACGCTGTCAACGCATACCCAGCTACAAATCCTAATGGACTTGCTTTGTTTAACAATGTTGCTTTTGCAGAAGCTAAGAACGTTGTTGAACCAAACAAATCATCAAAACCATAAGATAATAAAACATTAAAAATTGTCGGTATTTTCGAAGTCATTCTTGTTCCGTAAAAAGGAACAGACATCAAAGTAGGTTTCCCAATTAATATATTTCCTGAATTCGCAAACATTGCATTATTAATATCATTTGCTCCTGCCCAGAAACTATCTCCATCATAGCAACTCTTTTTACCTTGTGTAATTGCAACTTCTATCATATTGGCAGAAATTGATAAACCATAAGTAGCCATAATAGATCCCAAAATTGTAGTTCCTCCAATGACAAAACCACCAATTGTCAACGAAATTCCACCACCAATAATTAATCCGGTCAGTGCTCCTTTTCCAATGCCTGCAAATATGTCACCGACATCTCCGCCTGCCGCGCCTGCGGAAACGCCGCCGTATATCGCTCCACCCAAGGCCATTGCCCCAGTAAAAATTAACAGCCCTATCAACAATGCACTATGCCCACTCGGATCCGCATAGTTCACCGGATCGCCATTACAGTAGGCATACAGATTCAGACCTGCAGGGGTATAGGGATCCTGGTATCTCAGGCTATCGGGAGAGATAAATCTACCGTAGAAGGGGTCGTACTCACGGCTATTCAGGTGGTACAGACCGGTATCTGCGTCATAGTAGTAACCCTTAAAGCGGAAGGGGTTCAGGTTACCAATGAAGTCTTCGTCGGTTTTTACGTTGCCCTGGACATCGTACACGGTATGGTTACCGAAGGCATCGTAGGCATAGGTTGCCACGGGCACCCGCTGGGCACTCAGGAGGGCTACCACGTTGCCCGCCAGGTCGTGCTCTACCATGTACTGGGTCTTGGTGCCGTCTGCACCCAGATACACCAGCCCCGCCAGGCTCTGCCCGGTATACAGATATACCAGAGTATACGCCTCAGTCTCGCCTACGGAAACCGTTTCTCTCAGCAGGCGTCCGTCACGGTGGCGGCAGTAGCTGTGGTGCTTGGTGCCCACCTGCTTGCCTGTGCGTCTGCCCTCGCTATCGTAGGTGTAGCTGACCCCGCCAAAGGACATCAGGCGGGAGCCACGCCAGGTGGCGGCATTGCCACAGTACAGGGTGGGATTGCCCATGGCATCATAGGTCAGGTTGCCGTGGTGGGAGGTAGCGACCATACGGTCACGCACCACCTCGTCATAGCCCGCATACAGGTACTCCGTGGCGTAGCCGTAGTTATACAGCTCCCAGGAGTCCACCTGGGGCTCGTAATCGCAGGTCACGCGGCAGGTCATATTGCCCAGGTCATCCCAGAAATATAAGAAGGTGCTGCCCAGGCGTTGGTTGTCCTCGCGGATCAGGCGACCGTTTCCGTCGTAGGTATAATTGCTTACGTAGTTGCCCGTGCCACCCTGTATCAGGAGGTTACCGGGCAGGGTGTGGGAGGTGATCCTGTCCCGACCGTCGTAGGTCACCCGCTCGGTGCCCAGGGAGGTAACGTCCTCGTTCACTCTCGTCACTGCCTTAGGCAGAGAGGTGGGAACGTAGGCACTCTTGCCCGTGGCGAAGGTATAGGTGCGGATCAAGCCCTTTGCCGTGGGGCTTTCGTTGGCCCTCGCCTTGCTCTCACGGATCCTACCCTGACTGTCGTAGGTATAGTCCTGGATAACGGTATACCTCTCTCCGTCTGCGGCGAGATGATCTCCCCGGCTGGCGATCACCCTTTCGGGGAAGCGGATATGGGAATCCATCGCCACGGTGGAGTCGTCATACTCTACACTATCACTATACCCGCCTTCGCCCAAAATGTCAAGGGTCTGGCTCATAACTCTGCCGAGAGAATCGTATTGGATCACCTCTGCCGTGCCCTCACGCACCACCCTGCAAGGTCTGCCGTAGGTATCGTAGAAATAGTCCCGAATTCCCTCCGCCCTAATCTCACGCCTCAAAAGAGAAGCGGAGGAAACAGACAGGCGGGTATCGGTGGGAGAGGTGACCGCATCACCCGAGATATCGGACAGGGGGGTATCACAGTAGATAGAGGTGCAAATGGGGGTCAGCTCCTCCACGCCGTTTTCAGACTCCTCAAGAAGGATCTGTCTGCCGTAGGCATCCAGGGTCACCCGACGGCAGAAGCCGTTGGCATTGGTGCCCACTATGACGGTGGTCATATCCACCTGATCCTCATAGCTCATGGTCAGGAGAATATCCTCGCCCTCTCCGTTTGCTCTTTTAACGGTCAGGGGGCGACCCAGGCGGTCATAGGTATAGCTGTATGCCAGACCGCTGTTCTCCGCCGCCGTCAGGCTCTCCTCACTCTGGGTATGGGTCAGAGTACTGGTGGAGGGGGTGGGCTCTCCGCCCAGCAGGGATTCCTGTGCCTCGGTGACGGTGGCAGGCACCCGCTTGCCCTCGCCATAGGTGTAGCTCACGCTCTGACCCAGGGGCGGGGTAACGGAGGACAGCCTGTGGCTTTCGTCCCAGGCAGAGGTGGTGGTATACTCTACCCCCTGTCTGAAATAGCTCTCGCTCTGGGGCAGATAACTATTCTGGGTATAGGTATATCTCGCCTGCTCCATATTCTCCTCGTCGATGGGGACAATGTTCTCGGGGATATACCTCACGGAGGACAGCAGGCCCCTGCCGTCGTAGTGGTAGGTATGGCAGTTGCCCAGGCAATCCGTTTCACTGAGGGGGGTGCCGTAGGGGGTGCAGACCGTCCTTTGGGTACGGCACTGACTGCCGCTCTCCCAATGGGTCAGGGTGCTTTCCAGACGGACGTAGCCACCCTCCTCCTGAGAATACTCCTCCTCGGTGACGGTGGCACCCGTGAGGGTCTCTGCCACCGCTGCCACGCGGGAGATCTCCAGGTTGGCTTCCCGCAGCTCACCGTCCATACCCTCATAGGTGATGTATACCTCACGGATTCCCATGATGCACCCTCTGCCGTGGTTATACCACAGGGTATGGGAGGAGGGGGACGCCAGCATAGACCGATAGGTAGCCAGCAGATCCTCCGGGTACATCACCCCGTCCTGGGGAGTGACAGAAACGTTTTCCTCAGAACCGTCATCAGCAGTAACCGTTATAGTATACCTGAAGGTATGCTTTCCGTGGTGTGCGTACCAGCTCTGCCCATCGTGGGTCAGGGCAGGGGCATACCCTGTATTGGCATTCAGCACCACCGCGGAGGTATACACCGCATTCATGGGCTGGATCAGGACGGACGCCTTATACACGCGGAAGATATTGCCCACGTAAGCAGGCAGTGCCTCCTTGGAACGCACCCTCAGTTGGTAGCTGCCCAGCGGGGCAGAGGCAGGCAGGATCAGGAAATAGGTCTTGCCTATGATACTATCCACCGAGATCTCCGTCTTCACCACCTCTGCCTGAGTATCTTCTTCCGTTTTCACCAGGCTCAGTACCAGGCTCTGAGGTGCTATGCAGGGGGTGACGGCTCTTAGCTTCAGCCTCACCATGCAGATCTGATCTCCGCTATCCTTTTCAAAGCATTCCTCGGAGATATAGCCCTCGTTGGCGGAGAAATTGGTGCCAAAGCCCTCAAGGGGTCTTTCCGTGGCACTCTCCCCCGCCTCCTCTCCTGCACGGTAGACCAGGGCTTCGGTATAGAATTCCTCCCTATCCACGTCTACCGCACCCTGTACGGGTGCATCCTCCTGCTCCTCTGCGGTATCTATCAGCCCGCCACGCCCGTTATAGGTATAGCGGGTGATCAGACCCTTAGCATCCGACTCCTGGGATGCCTTTTCGGTCAGGGTGCTATACCCGTAGCCACGGGTCAGGGTATAGTATCTGTGGGGCAGATAGGTGCCATCCTCCATGCCGCCCACGGACAGGGTCTCGGGCACGCCCAGACCGTTATAGGCAACGCACAGCCCCTTCCCGTCTGGGTCGGTCATGGCGGTCAGGCGACCGGAATCGTCGTAGGCATAGCTGCACACAGAGCCGTTCATATCCTCTATCTGCTCAAGGTATGCACCCGCCTTTGTCAGGGTCACGATGCCGCCGTCGAAATTGGTAATCACCACGTCCTCATCGCCGGAGGTGATCTGCACCACTCTGCCCGCACCGTCGGCGATGGCGAAGGGCAGGCCGCTGGTATCGCTGTTGTAGCCCAGGGTGATCTCTGCCACCTTGTCCGCATCCTCCACACCGGTGGTATTGGTCACTCTCACCAGGCGGCCCAGGGTATCGAAATACTTCTTGGTGGGCAGACCCTCGCCCCACAGCATATAGCCTGTGAAGTCGCCGTCCTTATACGTCTTGCTGATCAGCAGCCCCGTGCCGCCCATATCGTAATAGGTGTCGGTGGCGTTCCCCGCCACGGCGGCAAAGCGGTGGTAGCGGTACTCTCCGTCTACGTAGATATAGTAGCTTCCACTCTGGTAGACAAACTGCTGGCAGGTCAGCTTCCAGCTGGCGGGCATACCGGTGGAAAGAGAGCCAACGGCGGTGGCGGTGCAGTATTCTCTGCTCCACACCGCGCCCACACTTAGGGGCAAATAGCTGCCCTCCAGGCTCAAAAGGGGCTTATGCACCCACATCTCACCGCTTCGCACGTTCAGGCATGCGGTGCCCGCAGTGCCCGCGGACAGGGTGGTTTCGGGCTGTGCCTCACCCGTGGCGTAGGTGGGGATATAGTCGTAGGTCAGCTTTACGGAGGCTTTCACGCTGATCTCGGGGTCGTCACCGCTTCTTCGAATGGCAAAATACGTCGTGCCCTCTCCCTTTCCCTGCATACACTCCGTCAGGTCAGCCACACGGTATCTCACGCCCTCCTCCTCCACGTAGGCAAAGGTGGCGATCTCCCCCGCCGTGCCGTACATCCAGTTAAATGCAGAGGTCAGCTGCACCGCCAGGGGGTCGGTGGCAGAGGTGGTCTGCTCTGCCCGCAGCTCCATGCGGGTCAGGGTCTGGAAGGAATTCCAGGTGCTGTTTCTTTTGATCTGCAAATAGATGCCGCAGGCTCTGCCCGCAGTGGTGGTGCCCACACGGTAGGTGCCGGAGGTCACCTGATTGTTTGCAGAGTCCAGCTGTACGCAGGTATACTCAATGGGCAGATTCAGGGGCACCTTTCGTGCCATGGGTGCGTCCGCACCCAGCACTACCTCCGTACGGTAGCTGCCGTCGGAGAGCAGATAGGTGGTCTGATCTCCCTCGCTCAGCTCAGGAATTACCCCCACCACCGTAGGGGTCTTTTTTTCGTTGATAATATTGTCTTTCATGTTTTTCTTTTTTCTTTCTTCTTTTTCTTCTTTTTTGTTAATTTATTTTTACAGTTGATAGTAAAAGCCCCTGCACGGTGTGTGCAGGGGCCCCTTTTTAGATAGAACAACTAATAGCAGATTGTTCAATGCTTTCTCTTTTTACAAAACAATATTCTATTTTTCGATGATATTTTGTATTCTATTTTTTAATTTTAGATAATCCTTATAGAATAATTTAAATTGAATTTTTTCCCCTGTGTTTAATTTGATAGTCATTAACCCTCCCGCTTGTTGTTTATAAATGCATGCTATCGGTATTACATACCACTTGCATACATAATATTCGCAGAATCTTATTTTTTCAATAGAGTACATTTGATCAAGAAATTTAAACTCATTATCATACAAAATGAATTCCTTTGTGCTTTTTTTATTTGCTAAAGCGCAAGCCGTTATAGAAAAAATCATAAGAGCCAAGCACGCAACATATGAGATTATAATTCCCTTATACACAACAACTGATTGCTTTACAAGCAAAGACATAATGAGAAAGAAAGTTGTAAACACAAAACCAATATTGGGCAAAAGCACAGCTCCGACTATCGCTTCAAATAGATTCAATTTAATTTTTACCATCAAAACCACCCTTTTTAGAACAGGTTTTCTAGAATATAGTTTGGCACAAAATTTGCAACAAATTTCCCCGCAGATCTTCCTGCAATGGATGTATATGTGTTTTTCGCCCCAGCACCGACTTTCCAAAACCCAGTCCCAACATACATTCCTGCTGTGAAGAAAGATAATATGCCTTTGCCTGTTTGTCCAATTCCTTCCGAACATCCCTTTAAAAGGCTAAAGTTTTCAGTTTCCGAACCAGCAACATGCATTGCATATCCAGCAAATCCTGCAGCAAAGTTGGTAGCTGCAGCTGTTCCAATTAACAAACCAACAGATTGCGATACGGTTAACGCTTTACCTGCAATAGTTAATGCTTGAAAAGAACCTTTTACTATTCCTCCGGCAACGCCTCCCAGCCCATATGCAAATCCTGTAGCTGCTCCTATAAGCGAAGCTTTACCAATCTCTAACCAGTTCCATGTGCTTGGATCCCAGTTCCAATCTCCGTCGTTATATGCTTGTTTTGCTACTTCAGCACCAAAGCCCAGAGCTAAACCTACGGCAGTCGCAATTAGTATGGTTAAACCAATCGCAAACCGCCCACTCGGATCCGCATAGTTCACCGGATCTCCATTGCAGTAGGCATACAGGTTCAGTCCTGCGGGGGTGTAAGGATCCTGGTATTTCAGGCTATCGGGAGAGATAAATCTACCGTAGTAGGGGTCATACTCACGGGCGTTCAAATGGTACAGACCAGTGTCCGCATCGTAATAGTAACCCTTATAACGGAAGGGGTTCAGGTTACCGATAAAGTCTTCGTCGGTGTTTACATTTCCCTCATCGTCATATACCACATGGTTACCGAAGGCATCGTAGGCATAGGTGGCTTCGAGGACTCTCTGGGAATTCAGAATCGCCACCACGTTGCCCGCCAGGTCGTGCTCCAGCATGTACCGCACGGGGCTCTGCCCGGGTACCGTGTGAACCAATCCCGTCAAGGTCTGCCCGGTATACAGATACAGCAGAGAATACGCCTCGGTATTACCTACACTTACGGTTTCCCGTATCAGGCGGCCGTCACGGTGGCGGTAGTAGGTATGGTGCTTGTTGCCCGCCTGCTTTCCGGTGCGTCTACCCTCAGAGTCGTAGGTGTAGCTGACCCCGCC
>JAZORW010000142.1:0-1805 GCA_045656805.1 Eubacteriales bacterium
GACCGTAGACCCAGGGCATGTTCTCGTTGACCTCGACGATGATGCACTTTGCGCGAGCGCACATGTCAGCCAGGTGAGAGGGAGCCAGGGACAGGGAGAAGTAGCCGTGCTCGTCCATGGGGGGAACCTGCAGCATGACAACATCAACGGGGTCCAGGTTCTCGCGGTAGAAACGGGGCAGCTCGGAGTATCTCATGGGGGAGAAGTAGCCCATGCCCTTAGCGATGATCTTACGGTCAACGCCGGAGCAGTGCCAGGAGTGCCAAGCAAAGTGGTCGCCTGCGTCGTCTGCCTTGCAGATCTCGGGCATCCACATGGTAACGCCGCCGCGGACCTTAACGTCTTCCAGTTCGTTCTGGCGTGCAGCCAGAGCCTTATCCAGTGCCACGGGGTGGCTGGTGCACCAGGTGTAGTCAACCCAGTCGCCGGTCTTAACGACCTTGACAGCCTCTTCAGCGGTGGTCAGCTTGCTGTTATACAGTGCCTGAAAATCCATCGTTTGTAGTCTCCTTTTTAGATATGATAAAAATCAAAGGGGTGTAAAATTTAATCAGGCTAAGTTTAATGGGCGAGGCTAGAAATGTCAAGGAAAACCGTTGAATTTTCCCGCATTTTGCAAGTATTTTTTTCGGCACTTTCAAACCTCCGTAAATTCGCCCAAAAGGAGGATTCAACAGGCGGATTTTTCCGTGATTTTCATAATCATGCACGAAATGAATAGATAAGGGATTCTTATACAGGCTGATTTCCCTTCTGAGAGAAGATCAGGCCAATGAGAATGGCAGCGATGGCCGCCCCGGTGACCCAATTCACCGATTCGTGAAGGATCAGGGCAGAGCCGACCACTGAGACCACCGGGATCAGATAGAGGTAGACGCTGGTGGTGACAGACCCGATGCAGTTGATGGACTTACCCCAGAACAGGTAGCTCAGGGCAGAAGAGCCAAAGGCCGCATAGAGGAGATTGCCCCAGAACTGGAGGCCTCCCTGGGTAAAGGTCTCCACCGGGACGGGGTCACCCAGGATGAGGGCAAAGGGCACGGTGAGGAGGGTGCCCCAGAAGAAGACCTTCCGGGTCAGCTGGGCCTCGGTGAGGCCGGAGCCCTCCGCCCCCAGAATGATGACACAGTAAACACCCCAAGCGATGGCGGCCGCCATGGCGAAGGTATCCCCCAGCAGGTGCAGGCCGGTGCCCCCTCCGCTGAAGGAGATGGCAAAGACACCGCCGATGCACAGGGCAAAGCCCAGGAAGAAGAGGGGGGTCAGCTTCACCCGCCGCCCGAAAGCCCAGAGGATGAGGGCCGTAAACAGAGGGGACGAGGCAGTGATGACTCCCGTGTTGGAGGCGGTGGAGTGAATGAGGGCCACATTCTGGAAAATGTAATAGGCGGTGACGCCGGCAATGCCGCAGAGGACCACCGTTCCTTCCGTCTTTTTATCCAGCAGTTTCAAGGGTTTGGGGGACAGCAGGAAGAGGAAGAACCAGGCCAGACCGAAGCGGATGACGATATACCAGTAGGGGTCCAGGATGCCCACCAGGACCTTAGAGGCGATGAAGGTCATTCCCCAGATGAGCACAGCGATGAGGGCCATCAGGTGGCCTTGTATGGTCTTGTTCATACCACCCCTCCTTATCGGATGTAAAATCAATTTTATTGTATGACGGAGGGACAAATCCTGTCAATAAAAAAACAGGACCGGCGGAAACCACTCGCCGGTCCTGTTTCTTAGGAAGGTTAAAAAATGAAAAGAAGCTTTCTTGACTCTTGCAAGGATAGGATACCAAAGACTTGTTACAAAAAAAG
>JAZORW010000143.1:0-13668 GCA_045656805.1 Eubacteriales bacterium
GGTGAGCAGCTCGCAGGTTTCTTCAATTTCAGATTGACGGTCTGCGTTCATAATAGGAACAGACCGCTTTAGCAGTGACAGAGGCGGGAAAACGTAGTCTTCTCGTCTTGCCTTTGTGGGTGCCTCTGCCGTAGGCTTCGGCGGAGTAGGCATAGGGATGGTAGTGGGCGCCGAGGGCTTTGGCCGATAGGCAGAGGGCACTACCTCGGGATGGGAGGGCGTTTCAGGCACCTCTTGAGGGGCTACGGGAGCTGCGTAGGGCTGGGGAGTGGGCTCTGCACTACTGAAATAGGTATCTTCCAAAGCCTCATCCAGGTCCGGTTCCTCCACCCACTGCTGAGGCTGAGTGGGCTGGGGCTGCATAGAAGGCTGAGTGGCAGGATGCACGTAGGGCAGGGTGCTCACCTGTGGCTCTTCAATGCGTGTGACGGGTGGCTGAGAAATCTCTTGCGCGGGCGTCTTTTCCTGTCTGGGCATAGCACCGTGAGAGCGGGGATAGTCCACAGAAGGTACGGTGATGCTAAAGCCGCTCGCCTCATCCTTTGCCTGAGCTGCAGGGGGAGTGGTATCCATTCCCTTCGGACGTAGAATGATAGTGGAGTCACTCTGACTGTCAAAAGCCAGGGGATCAAAAGAACTGAACACGGAGTCGGCAGACACAGCACCGCTATCTCCCCCTGTCTGGGGTGCATACGTGCGGGCAAATTCCGCGGGATCGGGCTCCTCTGCGTAGGGATGGGCTTCAGGAGCCACATAGGTGGCAGTGGGAGTGCCAGACATTTTTTCACGCTTGATCAGCAGGGCTTCCTCGTCCATACGGCGGCGGATGTCCGCAAAGGATTCCTCCCCACCCTCCTGGGGGAAATATCCCTGCAGCTCGCTCCTCTTTTGCTGGTTCCTCTTTTGCTCTTCTTGGCGACGCAGAGCCTTTTCCTGCCGTTTTTGTGACCACTTTTCTTTCATGGTAGGCTTACGGGTGGGCAAAGAAATCTCGTCATCCTCGCTAAAGGAACCCTCGGACTGCTCCCTGGCACTCAGGTCGGATAGGTCACGGCTCTCCTCTTCGGTGAGGGGGGCAGAGGTATGATGCTTTCTGCGAATGGTCTTCAGCACGTCGTAGGGAGAGATACCGAGGAAATGGGTAACGAACAGCAACACGATCAGTGCAAAGAGGAAGGGAACGCCAATGTAGCCCGTTAGCTTACATACCCACAGGCTGAGGGACCCACCTAAAAGTCCGTAGGGGTCTCCCTTCAGACCGGAGTTGAACATCCCCTTAAAGCTATAGGTGATCTGAGACCTGCCGGGGGTGAAATAAAACCGCAGGGCACCGTACATCACCAAGAAAGAGAAATAGTAGAACAGACGTGCAATAGCACGCTTCTTCTCAATGTCAGATCGCCAGCGTGCCGCCTGCCAGATCAGCAGGAAGGGAATTGCATACATGGCGTGGGAAAAGAGACCACGGAGCAGCCACACTGTTCCATAGCCCAAAGGACTATCGTTTTTGCCCAGCAGGTGCAGTGTCAGGAAAAATCCGCACAGCACACCCATAGCCAGCAAAAGACAGGGTAGTATGTGATGCAGGGGGCGAGTGATATCATAAAAGGGACGGCGGGGGGCATGCTCCCGTTTTTCCTCATCCCGCTTTTTGCTCTTCTTAGACAAGGCTGGCTCCTTCCTTTACCGCAGCTTGCGGCGACGTATACTTATACTCATATATTATACTTTATTTCGCGAAGGAAAACAAGGGGGAGAGAAATAGTTTTTCTTGGACGTTCTATCTCCTTCCTTCGCCTTGACAATGGGGATAAAAGGGGATATAATAAATAAGTTAAAACCACCAAGGCGGTACTATCATGCTTCTTTATAATTCTCTGAGCCACGAAAAGGAGGAGTTTATTCCTCACACCCCGGGTAAGGTGAGTATGTACACCTGCGGCCCTACTGTCTATCACTATGCCCATATCGGTAACCTCCGCACCTATATGATGGAGGATATTCTGGATAGATATCTCCGTTACTTGGGCTATGACGTTACCCGCGTTATGAACATCACCGACGTAGGTCACCTGACAGGGGATGCCGACGACGGAGAGGACAAAATGCTCCAGGGAGCAAAGCGAGAGAAAAAAACGGTTTTGGAAATTGCGAAGTTCTATACCGACGCCTTCTTCGAGGATTGCAAAAAGCTGAATATTCGCACCCCCGACAAGATCGAGCCTGCTACCGGCTGCATTGACGATTTTATCCGTGTGATCTCCTCCCTTATTGAGAAGGGGTATGCCTACGAGGCAGGCGGAAACGTGTATTTCGACACCTCGAAGCTGGATAAATACTACGTATTCCACGGCTTCCGTGAAGAGGACCTGGAGGTAGGCGTGCGTGACGGTGTAGAGGCAGATAACAACAAGCGCAGCCAGGCAGACTTTGCCCTGTGGTTTACTAAGTCTAAGTTTGACGATCAGGAGCTGAAGTGGGATAGCCCCTGGGGCGTTGGATACCCCGGCTGGCACATTGAATGCTCTTGCATTTCTATGAAGCATCTGGGTGAGTATCTGGATATCCACTGCGGTGGCATTGACAATGCGTTCCCCCATCACACCAACGAAATCGCACAGAGTGAGGCGTATCTGGGCCATGCCTGGTGCAAGTACTGGATGCACGTTCTTCACCTGAACACCACCGGCGGAAAAATGAGCAAGTCCAAGGGTGAGTTCCTCACCGTTTCTCTTCTGGAGGAAAAGGGCTTTGACCCCATGGAATACCGCTATTTCTGCCTGCAATCTCATTATAGAAAGTCTCTGGTCTTCTCCTGGGAGAACCTGGAGAATGCCGCTAAGGGGTATAAGAAGCTGATTGCCAGAATCGCCGCCCTGAACCCTGCGGAGGGTGAGAGCTATGACGAGGCCGGTGCTGCCCCCCTGAAGGCTGCTTTCCGTGCCGCACTGGATAACGATCTGAACACCTCTCTGTCCATTACCGCTATCTACGATACCCTGAAGGCACCCATTAACGCTACTACTAAGCTGGCACTTCTTGCCGACTTTGATCAGGTGCTGTGCCTGGGGCTGCTGTCCCATGCAGAGGCACTGCGTGCCACTCAGGTGAAGGAAAAGGAAGAGGCAAAGGTGCAGACGGGTGACGATCCCCGCATCCTGGCTGCCATTGAGGCCAGAGCCCAGGCAAAGCGTGAGAAGAATTACGCAGAGGCAGACAGAATTCGTGCTGAGCTGGCGGCAGAGGGCATTACCCTCATTGATACGCCCAACGGCACCACCTATACAAAAGCATAAGAGGAAAGAGGCGAGCCTGTGACTCGCCTCTTTTTCCTTTATCTGTCTTGTATGCCAGTAAAACACCGTTTCCTTTTTAGCCCGGGTGGAGTATAATGACAGTAAAGGAGATACATATCTATGGAACTCATTGTCGTCAGTGACAGTAAAATAAAGATCACCCTATCTCCATCCGAGGTAAGACAATACGGTCTGGAGGTAGGGGAAGGAAGCAACGGCGTTTCCAAAAAATCCCTCACCCGTCTCCTGGAGGAGATAAAACGCCGATGTGGATTTGAGAGTGAGGGAGAAAAGGTAGTGGTGCAAATGTGGCCTGACAGAGAGGGCGGGTGCGAGATGTATATCACTCGGGTATCCGTTACTTCACCCCTGCGTCAGGGGGCGGGGAAGCGAGTTTACGCCTTTGATGCCTTTCCTTATCTGTTGGCAGTGTGCGGTATACTATCTAAGGGAAGCTACGTGGCACCCAGCGACGCCTGGCGATGCGACGACGGAAAGTGGTATTTATCCCTTGAAGCTGAGGGAGGAGATAAGGCCCTGGATGCCCTATCCTTCGTGGAGGAATATGGGCAGAGGCAACGGGGAAATATTCTACGCCGTCTGTCTGAGCACGGCACTCAGGTTGCCACAGGAAACGCCGTAGAGCGTCTGGCGTCCATCCAATAAAAGAAGGGGTAGCCCCGGTGGCTACCCCTTTTGCTTTTTTTACTTCTGCTTATCTTCGATATCCTTCATCATATCCAGACGGATCTGATGACGGCCGCCCTCGAACTCAGCGCTAAGGAAGGCGTCTACCAGGTCCAGAGCCAGGCAAGAGCCGATGACACGGGCACCCATGCACAGTACGTTTGCATCGTTATGCACGCGGGTCATTCTGGCAGAATAGGTATCAGAGCATACGGCGGCACGGATGCCGTTATACTTATTGGCACACATGCTCATACCAATACCTGTACCGCAGATCAGGATACCCAGGGTTCCCTCACCCTGAGAAAGCACACCCTCGCAAACTGCGGAGGCGAACTGGGGATAGTGGCAGGAGGCGGTGGAGTCTGTACCCATATCCTTTACCTCATAGCCCAGACCCTTCAGGTGTTCGATGACTTCTTCTTTCAGAGTGAAGCCTGCAGAATCGGCACCGATGTAGATAATGTTGTTTTTCATAGCGTTCCTTTCTCTTTGCGTATCTAATTACTTTTCTTGTGTAGCCTGAGATGCGTTTTCCCGCTCCAGTCGCTCTCTTTCTGCCTGGGGCAGACGGAGATAGGTGGGCAGGAGGGCGGCGGAGGAAACTGTATTTCCTCCTTCTGCCAGGCGGTGGGCACATCTGGCAACGCAGGCGGCAGACTGCCGTCTCAGGTTCTGGGGCGTTACGCAGAGGGTGACCCCCAGGTCGGTCAGCGTCCCGTATGCCAGGTCATAACCGTCACCCGCCAGATAGATGGGGGCATCAGGATATTTTTCCTTCAATTCTTGGGATAAAGCGGTGAGAGAAACGGCACGGTCAGCCGTCAGTCGCTTCAGGGTGCCGCCCCGGTATTCAAAGAGGGCGTTGTACACCTGTCCGCGGCGGGCATCCATGACGGGACAGTAAATGCCATCCAAGGGGGTCAGCCCTTCTGCCAGTGCCTCCAGGGTAGAAACCGCAGCACACATTTTACCGGTGCCAAAGGCAAGCCCCTTTACGGTGGCGACACCAATGCGGACGCCTGTAAAGGAGCCGGGACCTACGGTGCAGGCGAAGAGGTCTACGTCCTCTATTTGCATTCTGGCAGCGTGGAGGACAGCCTCTGCCATAGGGAGCAACAGCTCGCTGTGGGTCAGGCCGTTGTCTGCTGTGAAGTCTGCCAGCACCCTGCCGTCAGATAAAACGGCAGCGGATGCGGTTACGGCGGTGGAATCCAGTGCTAAAATTTTCATGGGGTTGCTCCTATAGTGATCCTACGCTCCCATTCGTTGTCGGTTCTCTCGATGGTGACGAACAGAGCGTCCTTGGGAATATCTCCCAGGATATTTTCACTCCATTCGCAGAGAATATAGCCTTCTCGCATGAGATAATCGTCATATCCGATAGAGTATAGGTCGTCCGGGTCGGTGATGCGATACATATCAAAGTGGAAGAGGGGAACAGGGGTGCCCCTATGCTCGATGACCACCGTATAGGTGGGGCTTTTAACCTGGGTGGCACCCAAGGCACGGCCAAAGCCACGGGAAAAGGCTGTTTTTCCCACGCCCATTTCACCCATCAGGGCCACGAAGGCGTGTCGCACGCCTGACCGTATCAGCTCGTTTGCCAGCTTTTCTCCCAGTGCCTCGGTTTCCTGTGGGGAGCTTGTCAGGTGGGTCTTTATCATATCAAGATCTCCTTTAGGTACCGGGGGGCATTGTCGCCCAGCAGCATATGTAAGAGGGCGTCGTATTCCCTACGCAGTGCTTCAGCCTCGGGAGAGGTGGAAGAGAAGTTATGGCGACGCACAGCACGGAGCAGGGTGTTCTTGGGGGTGTCGTCAGGGTCTGTCATTTCCAGGGCGGTTACCGTGTATCCAGCAGCACGCAGGCGTGCCAGGCGAATGCCCTCGGTCAGTGCCTCGCACAGCTTACCACGCAGGTGGGGGTAGCGGGACACGAATTCCAGGGCGGGATACTGCAGCTTATCGTTTAGGTAGCGGTGACAGCAGGGGGTGGATAGAATTACCTCTGCCCCCAGGGCGGTAGCAGTGTCTAAAACAATATCCGTGGCAATATCACAGGCGTGTAGAGAGATCACTAAATGGGGGGATTTGTCTCTGGGGGTCAGGCGAATATCGCCGGCCACGAAGTGCATCCCGTCGTAGCCAAGGTCCCCGGCAATGGCGGCACAGTCACGCATTACGTCTTCCTTGAGATCCATGCACAGCATTTCCACCTCTCGCCCCTTGGTTTGGGTTAGGTAGAAATACACGGCAAAGCTCAGGTAGCTCTTTCCGCAGCACAGGTCGTAGACCAGCAGGGGCCCCTTTGCGGGCAGGGCAGAGTAGATCTCTTCCACATGCTCGAGAAAACGGTTGATCTGTCGATACTTTCCCTGCTTTTTATCGTGAATCCGTCCGTTTTTATCAGACACACCCAGGCGAATGAGAAAATCTTCTTTTCCTGACAGGGTGTAATGCTTTTCACGGTTTAGGCTTTCGACGAATGTGTTTACCTTCCCGCCTGCCTCCATGGCACGTAGGATAGGGGTGGCACCTAAAAGTACGGCTTTTCCTTTTTTAGAACACCTTAGCTCTGCATCGCCGGCACCCGTTGACAGGTTTGCCTGTCCGTATCTTGAGAGTAGTGCGGGAAGCTCTGCTGCGAGGTCAGATATGGGGCAGGCGGTGTGGCGGACCTTGCCACCGCCCAGGGTTTCTTCAAAAGCAATGATTTCCTGTCCGCGTAAAAGGGACAGACGCCCAACCGTTCTTTGGGCATCCGTGGGATTCAGAGGCTTGGAAAGCGTCAGCTTTCTTAAGGTCTGCCGTGCGGCAGTCAGGGTGCAAAGCTCAATGAAATTCTCTTGGGGAGTGCGGTTCACAGCTGGTCCTCCTCGTCACAGGCGGGGTCGGCGATTTCGGTAATCACCTCGATGGGGTCGTTGAAGCTGATGCACCGTTCCTCGTGGTTACGCAGCCGAACGATGTTCCCCTTATGCTTATAAACGATGACACCTGCAATTACCAGGGGGACTAACAGCATTGTCAGATAGGGGGGATTCAGACCGACAAAGCTCACCTTGAAAATCAGGGGGTAAAACAGAGGGTAGCACAGGGCACTGAGGATAGAGCCCAGAGAAACGTAACGGGAACAAGCCACGGTAAAGGCAAAGATCACCAGCAGCAGGGGTACCATCAGAGGAGATAAAAAGCCAATGACGGTAATGGCACACAGCACACCCTTGCCACCGCGGAAGCCGTGATATAGGGGATAAATATGCCCCAGAATGCAGGCAAGAGCCGCCACGAAAGCCGCACGGCTAAAGGAGAAGCCGCCGATCCAATATCCCCCCGTCAATAGGAAGGAAACACCCATTGCAAGGCAGGACTTCAGCACGTCTAAAATCAGGGTCAGCAGTGCGGCACGCTTCCCAAAGGTGCGTAGCATATTGGTGGCACCCGCATTTCCGCTACCGTGGCGACGCACGTCATCGTGGAAGAAAATACGGGAGATCACAACGGCCGAGCTAAAGCTGCCGAGTAGGTATGCAATAATGGCCCCTAATGCCAAAAGGGCTAAATACAGCCCCAGTGACTTGATATTGCCATTGGCGTCGCACAGACGGTCGCCGAAAATACCGTAGTTGAATAATTCGATCATCCTCATAGGCGTACATCCGCGTGTGCAGATGCACTATGTCCTTTCTATGCAACATTATAACACGAATTACGTGGGTTTGCAAGATGCATCTGCAAGTCACCCTTCTCGGCGTCATTTTTGCCATTTTTCACCCGTTCTTATTCGAATGTTTGACAAAAGATGTCCTGATATCAAAAGGACAAAACAACGGAGAGGAGCCTGAAAAACAAGGAAAAAGTGCATCCATACTTTCACCTGCTCCTGCGCGAGGTTGACAGAATACAGATAAAAGTGGTAAAATGTCTAAAGAGCGACACTCTGTAAGTGAGGAGATGTGTATGGCAAGTCCTAAGGAAAAAGAAAGCGTGGGCCTTACGGCATTGTTTTCACGGGATAAATGGCTGGGCGTTTTATTCGTTCCGATCTTGATCCTGCTGGCTGCTGCCCTGGTGCTGGGAGTATACGTGGTTTCTGCTAAACGCCAGTTAAATGACGAGGGTAATCTGGGATATGACCAGGTGTATCTGAGAGAGTATGCCAACGGGAAGTATCTGGAGTATTTCGGTGAAAGCTCGGCTGTGGAAGAGAATATTATGTTGCTGCTTTTAGTGAACGACACCTGCGACGGCTATGATTTCGTGGCGTGGATTGGCGACAATCTGGTCAACGACCTGCGGGACGAGTTCGATCACGAGGAGGAGACCTCCTTCGTGAATAGCTGCAAAGTACATATGGACGGCAACTATTCCCAGGATCTTCACACCTCTCTTTCTGCAATCGTCAGAGATATGAAGGACGTGGTGCTGGGGTTGGACCTGGATACCTATTATGACGACGAGGACGAGGTGGTGGACACCAGCGATCTGGCACCCTCCATGCTGTACAACCTGACAGACCTCCAGGTGTCCGCTGCTGTGAACGATGCACTGGTGGAGTTTACCCAGGCGACGGGTCTGTCTATCGTCATCGTGGTCGAGGACGTGGAGGAGGTACAGCGTGAGAGTATCGCCGCCTTCGATATCGTGATGGTGCTGGCCGTTGCCGTGGTGGTAGTGATCGACGTAGCCCTGCTGGTTGTTAGAATCAAGAACAAGAAAACGGGTAGCACCGGGGCGGAATAAGCCTTTGGTGTAAAAATGTAGAAAGACGGGCAAAATGCCCGTCTTTTTTCTTTGATTTTCTTGCACCTTTATAAAAATTATGTTATAATTTTATAAAAAACCAGCGAGGTGCCGATCTTGGCAGGATTTTTGCCCATAAACAGAGCGGAAATGGACGGGTACGGTTGGGATAGACCCGACTTTGTATACGTTACGGGGGATGCCTACGTAGACCATCCCTCCTTTGGCGTTGCCATCATATCCCGCTGTCTTGAGAATGCGGGCTACCGCGTCGCCATTCTTTCTCAGCCCGACTATCGCACCCCGGATGCCTTCCGCATCTTCGGACGCCCCCGCCTGGGATTTTTGGTGACGGCGGGAAACATTGACTCTATGGTGGCACACTATACCGTTTCTAAGAAGAAACGCAACTACGACTATTATTCCCCCGGGGGAAAGGCGGGGCTGCGACCCGACCGTGCCACCATCGTATATTGCAATCGCATTCGTGAGGCCTACGGGGATGTTCCCATTATTATAGGGGGGCTGGAGGCGTCCCTGAGACGGTTTGCCCACTATGATTATTGGAGCGATAAGATCCGCCGCTCCATTCTGGTGGACAGCCGTGCCGATATCCTGACCTACGGCATGGGGGAGAAGATCCTGCTTCGCCTGGCAGAGCTGCTGGATAAGGGCGTACCTATTAAGAAGATCCGCGACGTGCGCGGTACGGTGTATATGGCGTCCCCTGAGGACCCCGTCCTTTTTGACGTGGCGGCAGAGTTTGACTATAATGAGCTGAAAAGCGACGACCGTAAATACGCAGAGGCATTTGGCGTGCAGTACCGCAATCAGGATGCTGTGAACGGTAAGGCGATTTTGGAGCGTTACGACGGCAGAGTTCTGGTACAGACCCCGCCCATGCCACCTCTTGAGCAGGCAGAGTTGGATAAGGTCTATGACCTGCCGTATATGCGCACCTATCATCCCTCCTACGAGGCAGAGGGCGGCGTCCCTGCCATCCAGGAGGTGCGGTTTTCCATCACCCATAACCGTGGCTGCTTTGGTGCCTGCAATTTCTGCGCCTTGGCGTTCCATCAGGGGCGTACCGTGCGTACCCGTAGCCACGAGAGCGTGCTGAAAGAGGCAAAGCTGATTACAGCGCTTCCTGATTTTAAGGGATATATTCACGACGTAGGCGGACCTACCGCCAATTTCCGTGCCCCCTCTTGCAAGAAGCAGCTTACCCACGGGGTATGCCCCGGCAGAAAGTGTCTGGCACCCACCCCCTGTCCCAACCTGGAGGTGGATCACAGCGATTATCTCAGCCTGATCAAAAAGGTGGAAGCATTACCCCGCGTAAAGCGGGTGTTTATCCGCTCTGGTATTCGTTTTGACTATCTGATACTGGATAAGGACGAGAGTTTCTTTAAGAAACTGGTGCGTGACCACGTCAGCGGTCAGCTAAAGGTAGCACCTGAGCATTGCTCTTCCGGGGTTCTTGCCTGCATGGGCAAACCTGATTTTTCCGTTTATCGTAGGTTCCGTAAGCGTTTCTTTGCTCTGACGGAGGAGATGGGTAAAGAGCAGTACTTAGTGCCCTACCTGATGTCCAGCCATCCCGGGTCTACCCTGGCGGATGCCCTGGAGCTGGCACTGTGCCTGAAGCGTGACCACTATGCGCCCGAGCAGGTGCAGGATTTCTATCCCACCCCCGGCACGGCTTCTACCGTTATGTTTAAGACGGGTCTGGACCCCCTGACTATGAAGCGGGTGCACGTGGAGACTGACTACCACCAGAAGCAGCTGCAAAGAGCACTGCTACAGTATAACCGCCCAGAAAATGCCCCTCTGGCAAGAGAGGCGCTGATGCTACTGGGTCGCCAGGACTTAATAGGCTACGGTGAGGAATGCCTGGTGCGTCCCGCTCGCGGTGCCCAGGCGACTGTAAGGTCCGCTGCACGCCCCATTACCCAGAAGACCGTCCCCGGGAAAAAGGTGGGGCAGAGATCGGGAGATAAACGGGGACAGAGCCATAAAATAACGAAAAAGGCAGGGAAGCCCTCCTTTGGCAGACAGGCTACCAAGAGGAAATAGGTAGATATGGCACTGATATATCCCTCCTATTATCCCGCCTTTCGCTGTGTGACCTCCTCGTGTAGACACAGCTGCTGTGTGGGATGGGAAATTGATATAGACACAGAGTCCCTGATCAAATATCAGGGAATACAGGGTAGCTTCGGCGACACCCTGCGAAACAGTATCTCTTACGAGGGCACCCCGCATTTCTGCTTGGGCGGGGGAGAAAGATGCCCCCATCTTGACGAAAACAATCTTTGCCGTATGATTCTGGAGCTGGGAGAGGAGAGCCTCTGCCGGATCTGCGCTGAGCATCCCCGCTTTTATAACTGTAAAGGGAAAAGGCGTGAGGTGGGGCTGGGTCTGTGCTGTGAGGCAGCCGCTGAGCTGATCCTCTCCTACAAGGAGCCTGTCACCCTGGTGGGGGACGAAAATTCCCCCGGCAGGCGAGCCTTCTGGTACCGTCATAGACGGACGTGCTTCGCCGCCGTTCAAAATAGGGAACGCTCTCTCTTGGAGAGAATGAAAGTGCTTTTGGACCTTTGCGGCGGTGGAGAATTGCCCGGTGTGGGCGAGGCGATCCCTTTGCTTTTATCCCTTGAATGTATGGATCCTGCCTGGCATCAGGCACTGAAGGCTATGGCAGAGTCGTCCTGCGGCGATCCCGCGGGGCTTGATAGAGAGGGGGAACAGCTCCTCTTCTATTTCCTCTATCGGTATATGACGGGTGAGGTACCCAAAAAGAAGCGACGTGGGGTGGCGTGCTTCGCCATCCTGAGCACCCGTGTCATTCTCAGCCTGGCAGAGCATATGGCAGAGGGGGCACCGATTACGCTATTCCACCTGGTAGAAGCGGCGGGGATGTATTCCCGTGAGGTGGAGTATTCAGAGGAAAACAGAGATCTCATAATAAGATCTTTTGGCAAAAGGCATAAAACGAAGAAATTTGTGGAGGTGCAAACATGAACGTAGATTTTAGTCCTGAGATCCTAATGGGGATCGTGGAAAAGTTTCAGATCCTGGGGCACGTAAAAAGCATCGCACCCTATGGAGAGGGACATATCAATAAGACCTATTTGGTCACCACAGACGCACGTCGGTATATTCTGCAGGAAATGAATACCCACGTATTCCCCTGTACGGAAAACCTGATGGAGAACATCTGCTGTGTGACCGAGCATTTGCAGAGCCGTGGCAGAGAGACCCTGACGGTGATCCCCACCCGAGAGGGAAGGTCCTATCTCAGCGACGGGGGGAAGTACCGTATGTACGATTTTATAGAGGATACGGTCAGCTACCAGAGCGCAGAGAGCGAGGATATCTTCAGAGCGGCTGCGGAGGCATTCGGATATTTCCAGCGAGATCTGGACGGATTTGACGCATCCCTTCTCCATGAGATCATTGCAGACTTCCACCACACCCCGAAGCGGTATGAGGCACTGGAGAGAGCGATCTTCGAGGATAGAGCCGGACGTGTGAAGGAGTGTGAGGCTGAGATTGCCTTCTACCGTGATCGGGCAAATACCTACGGAAAGGTAATAGAGGGGCTGGAAAACGGTAGTATTCCTCTCCGTGTTACCCATAACGATACGAAGCTGAATAACGTTCTGATGGATGCAGAGGGCGGATACGGCCGTGCGGTAATCGATCTGGATACCGTGATGCCCGGTTCGCTGCTGTATGACTTTGGTGACGCCATTCGTTTCGGTGCGTCTACCGCCGCCGAGGACGAGGTGGATCTGGAGAAAGTGAATTTTTCGAAAGAAAAGTTTTTGGCCTACGCCAAGGGCTACTGTGATACCCTGGGTGCCGTTATGACCCAGGCGGAGAGGGAGCTGCTGGCATACGGTGGCTACCTGATGACCGCAGAATGCGGAATGCGGTTCTTGACGGATTACCTGAACGGTGACGTGTATTTCGCCACCAAGTACCCCACCCATAATCTGGTGCGTTGCCACACTCAAATGCGGTTGGCAGAGCAGATGTGGGAGCAAATGGATGCACTGAATGAAATGGTGGCCGGGTTGTTTTAATTCAGCTGTTTTGCATAAAAGAATGAATATTCAAACATTTATTCATTTTTCAACAAATGAGCGACGTGCAAAATATACAGTTTGTTATTGAAAAACCATCTTTTTATATAAAAGGTCACAAAAATATTAAAAATAGCCATTTGCCTATTGCATTTTTATTCAAATAGGCGTACAATGGCATCAATAAAGAAAACATGGAGGCAATTATCATGGATAAGAAAAATATCAAAAAGGTAGTACTGGCGTACTCCGGAGGTCTTGACACCTCTATCATCATTCCGTGGCTGAAGGAAAACTACAATAACTGTGAGGTTGTGGCTGTTTCCGGTAACGTAGGACAGGCAGACGAGCTGGAGGGTCTGGAAGAGAAGGCCCTGAAGACCGGTGCCTCTAAGCTGTATATCGAGGATCTGACTAAGGAATTCCTGGAGGATTACGTATTCCCCTGCGTTCAGGCAGGTGCAAAGTACGAGGATTATCTCCTGGGTACTTCCTTTGCCCGTCCTCCCATTGCTAAGAGAATTGCTGAGATCGCCCTGAAGGAGGGTGCAGACGCAATCTGCCACGGTTGTACCGGTAAGGGTAACGACCAGGTGCGTTTCGAGATGGCTATTAAGGCATTCGCCCCTGATATGCACATCATCGCTCCTTGGAGAGAGTGGGACATCAAGTCCAGAGAAGAGGAGATCGAGTATGCGGAGGCACACAACGTCCCCCTGAAGATCAACCGTGAGACTAACTATTCCAAGGATAAGAACATCTGGCACCTGTCCCATGAGGGTCTGGATCTGGAGGATCCTGCCAACGAGCCCCTGTACAACAAGCCCGGTTTCCTGGAAATGGGCGTTT
>JAZORW010000144.1:0-2841 GCA_045656805.1 Eubacteriales bacterium
GACTTTTTGAGCTTTTGAAAGCCAAGGGCTTGCCCGTGAGCGAAAGCATTTTCACCGTGGAAGCGGCAAGAGCTGAAATTTTAAAGCTTCTTGGAAAAAGGGGGGATCGTCGTGAATGATATAACTCTCGGTCAATATTTCCCCGGCTCCTCCTGGCTTCACCGCCTGGATCCACGGGTGAAAATGATCCTCGCTATTGCCTATATCGTGGCGATCTTTTTGTGCCGTCACATTTTGTCCCTAGCCCTTGCCACGGCTTTTGCCCTGTTCCTTCTCTCCGTCAGTGGGATCCCCCTGAAGACGATTCTGAAGAGCATAAAGCCTATCATTCTGGTGCTGTTTATCACGGCGCTGGTCAACGTCGCCTTTACTAAGGGCGAGGGTGAGGGCTGGAGCCTCTGGTTCCTGACGGTATATCCTGAGGGGCTTTGGCGTGCCCTGTTTATGTCGGTGCGTGTGGTTCTTTTGGTGGTGTCAGGTAGCCTGTTGCTCACCTATACTACCTCCCCCATCGCCCTGACGGATGCCATTGAGGCACTTTTGTCTCCTCTTAGAATTCTGCGCCTTCCCGTGCATGAGTTCGCTATGATGATGACCATCGCACTGCGGTTTATCCCCATCTTGATTGAGGAAACCGAGAAGATCATGAACGCCCAGAAATCCCGTGGGGCAGATCTCTCCTCCGGTGGGATCATCCGTCGCATTAAGGCCCTGATCCCCATTATCGTTCCCCTGTTTATTTCCGCCTTCCAGCGGGCTATGGATCTGGCTACCGCCATGGAGTGCCGTTGCTACCGTGGGGGAAAGGGAAGAACAAAGCTGAGAGAATATCACGTTAGGCTCTTAGATATTTTCACCCTCCTTTTGACAGCGGGGCTGATCTGTGCCATCTGCTTTGGAAACGTCTATTTTTCAGAGCTGGTAGGATGGGGGTATAGCCTGTGAAATATTTGATGAAGCTAAGATACGTGGGTACCGAGTTTTGCGGCTCACAGATCCAGCCAAACGTGCGTACCGTGCAGGGGGTTCTGAACACTGCATTTGAAGCCCTGTTCGGGGTCAGATGTATGGTTACCTCTTGCTCCCGTACAGACAGCGGCGTTCATGCAAATGCCGCTGCCTTAACCGTAGAATTGCCTGATGGTACCACACCCATTCCCTGTGACAGATTGCCACAGGCAGTGTCGCCCCATTTGCCCGAGGACGTGTCTGTATTTGATGTATGCACCGTGGAGGAAACCTTTCACGTACGCCACGACGTGGTGGGAAAGGAATATGTGTACCTTTTGCACAATAGCTCTGTACGGGATCCGTTTTTGCGCGGACGGGCGTGGTTTTATCCTAAGGCCATTGATGACGAAGGACTTTCCCGTATGAGAGAGGCAGCTGCCAATCTTTTGGGTACCCATGATTTTGCCTCCTTTATGGCACAGGGCTCTCCCGTGGCTACCACGGTGAGAACGCTCCAGGATTTCCGTATTGAAAGAGACGGAGAGCTGCTGAAATTTTACGTCACGGCAGACGGCTTCCTCTATAACATGGTGCGTATTTTGGTAGGCACTATGGTAGAGGTGGCGGCAGGGCGTATCGCCCCAGAAGATATGGGGCAGATCCTGGAGGCGAAGGATAGAGTGGGGGCAGGAATGACCGCACCCCCTGAAGGGCTGTATCTCAACCGTGTTTTTTATGAGTGAAGCTATTGTCAAGAATTGCCGACGTAGCCAATTATGATTTTTTACTCTCGTTCCATACTAAAGGTAGTATGTGGCGGAGGATAGCCGTTGCACCAAGCAACGGCTTTTTTTATAGAGTGAAAAAGAGAGAAAAAGGAAAAACACGCCTGGTGCGGTGGGTGGCACTGACACTGGCACTGTCCATTTTGGCCGGGGCAGGCTGGGTGCTGCTTACCTGGCTGGGGCTAGATCCACAGGAGGACCTCAGGGTCATGGAGGCAATGCGGGTCTCCCGCACCACCAGGCTTTACGTTCCCGAGGGGCGTGAGGCGGGGCAGGCAGTCACTATGGCGGGATATACGCCCCGGGAGTGGGGGGTGCTGTTTGGAGATGAAAACCTGATCTGGGCAGAGAGCGAGGAGCTGCCGTCGGACTTGCGTAACGCCTTCGTCGCCATTGAGGACAGGCGGTTTTACCAGCACGCAGGGGTGGACTGGAAGCGTACCTGTATGGCAGCCTTTAATTATTTTGTTCCAAGAAAAGCCACCTTCGGTGGCTCTACCATCACTCAGCAGCTGATCAAGAACGTCCACGGGGAAAGAGAAACGTCCCCCACAAGAAAGCTGAAGGAGGTCTTTCGTGCCCTAAGGCTGGAGAAAAGCTATACAAAGGACGAGATCCTGACCTATTATTTGAATATCGTGCCACTGGGGAATAAGTGCGTTGGGGTAAAGAGCGGAGCTAAGTATTATTTTGATAAGGAAATACAGGATCTCACCCTGGAGGAGTGTGCTGCCCTGGCTGCCACAACCAATGCCCCGGCCCTATACGACCCAATTGCCCATCCTGAGGCAAACCAAAAGCGGCGGCTTTTGGTCATTGATGCCATGGAGGCGTGCGGATATATCACCCACGAAAGGGCAGAGAGGGCAAGGGGCACCACTCTGACCCTATCTCCTGACGGGCACCAAAACTTTGGGGGGAGCTATAACTGGTACGTAGAATGCGTAATGGAGGACGTTACCCAAGACCTGATGCAGCGTCTGGGTATATCGGAGGGGGCTGCTACCGCACTGGTATATCGGGGTGGGTTACAGATCTACACCCTGATGGATCCCCAAATTCAAGAGGTTCTGGAGGAGCATATACAGGGGCAGAGGTGGGAGAG
>JAZORW010000145.1:0-4846 GCA_045656805.1 Eubacteriales bacterium
AATGTGATAAAACTCTCTTTTTTTGGTTTGCGATTATCCCGAAAATTATCCGTCCTTACTTATTCTTAAAATACTGATACAGATAACACGGCAGCATGCCGTTATATAGCTTCCGCACCTTATCCGCTCTGGCACCGAAGAGCCTGCCCAGGTCGGGGTGGGAGGTGATGATATACAGCTGCCAGGGGGCGAGAGAGCGAAAATGCTTTCCCAGCTCTCGGTATAGCACCTCTACCTCCTCGGGGGTCATAAGCCGCTCGCCGTAGGGGGGATTGGTGACGATGGTGCCCCGTCTGCCGGGGGCACTGATTTCTCTGGCATCAGCGACGAAGCTCTTTACGTATTTCTCCACCCCCGCACGGCGTACGTTTTCGCGGGTGAGGCGGACAGCCTCGGGGGAAATATCGGAGGCGTAGATCTCGATCTCGGTTTCCTTTCGCCCCTCCAGTGCCTCTTCTCTTGCATCCTTCCAGTGGCGGGAGGCAATCTGGGGGAATTTTTCGGCGGCAAAGCTACGCCCCACCCCGGGGGCAATGCCTGCTGCCAGCATGGCTGCCTCAATGGCAATGGTGCCGGAGCCGCACATGGGGTCCCAAAGCAGCACGTTGTCTCTGGGTCTGCTGTAGGCGGCAATGGCGGCTGCCAGGGTTTCTCGGATGGGTGCCTCGTTTGCCTGCAGGCGGTAGCCACGCTTATGCAGGGGCACGCCGCTGGTGTCGATCATAAGAGATGCACGGTCCTTAAACAGGAAGAATTCGATCTGCACCTTCACCCCCGTTTCAGGGAAATGAGAGATGCCGTATACCCCGCTGAGGCGGTCTACCACCGCCCGCTTCACGATCTTCTGGCAGGCGGGCAGAGAGGTCAGTGCCGAGCGAATGGAATGCCCCTTTACAGGGAAGGCGTCGTTTTTCCCCACCCAAATCTCCCAGGGCAGAGCCTTCACCCCCTCAAAAAGGGCGTCAAAGGTGGGGGCGTCGAATTCCCCCAGATTGATATATACCCGCTCTGCATACCGAAGGAATACGTTGGAGAGAGCCACGGTCTGCTCGTCCCCCAGATAGGTCACCCGACCGTCCATGGTGTATTCTCTCTCATAGCCCAGGGCGTCGATTTCCTCGCCCAGCAAATGCTCCAGCCCAAATAGGCAGGTCGCCGTATACCGTATCCGCATAAAATGCCCCCTGTTTTTGTCAAATCTATTGTAGCAAAAAGGACGGGGATTGTCAAAGGGGTAACCTCCCCCGCCCGATTGACTTTTTCCCCCGGGAGATATATAATAAATGTACCAATTCTCACCCCACGAAAGGAGGCACCGCCGTGGAGATTCTTTCCCTGCCCCGGGGCACGTCATATCCCCCTATCCCCAAAACTGCCCTGGCACTGGGCCTTTTCGACGGGGTGCATCTGGGGCATCTGGAGCTTTTGCAAAAAACCCTGGACCAAGCGAAGCGTCTTGGCCTTGCCCCCGGGGTGGTCACCTTTTGTGACGAGGCAGGGGGGGTAAAGCCCCACACGCCGAAATTGCAAAGCCAAGAGGAGCGCCTTGCCACCTTTGAAGCCATGGGCTTTGCCTACGTGTTTCTCCTCTCCTTTCCCGGGGTAAAAAATCTAACCCCGGATGCCTTTGTAAAGGACATTCTTTTGGAAACCTGCAACGCACACCTGGCTGTCTGCGGATATAACTTCCGCTTTGGCATGGGTGCCACGGGAGACCCCGCCACTCTGACAGACCTGCTTCGCTCGGCTGGGGCAGACGCCCTGGTTTTACCCCCCTATCTGGACGGAGAGGGAAGCCCCGTTTCCTCCTCCTCGGTGCGTCAGGCATTGTCCCTGGGTCAGGTAGAGCGTGCCGCAGCCCTTTTGGGTCGCCCCTTTTCCTTCACCCTGCCCGTATCCCACGGACGTGCGCTGGGACGCACCCTGGGCTTCCCCACTGCCAACCAAGTTTTGCCCCCCGACTTTCCCCCGCTGAAGCTGGGGGTATATAGCACCACCGCCTGTGTAAACGGCACAGAATATCCCGCCCTGACCAATATCGGGGTGCGTCCCACCTTCGGTGGGGAGGGGGTATGGTGCGAGAGCTATCTTCTGGGCTTCTCCGGGGACCTGTACGACACCCCCCTGACCCTGACCCTACGTCACTTTATCCGCCCTGAAAGGCAATTCCCCTCAGCGGAAGCACTGACAGAGCAAATTGAAAAAGACCTATTGGAGGTAAAAAAGGAACATGGCATCCACTGAATGGACACAACTCACCGCCCGTGGCAAAAGAGAGGACCTGGACACCATCTGCGCCGTCATGGGCATGCTGGATAACGGCCTGATGATCGAGGACTACAGCGATTTCTCCTTAAACGGTATGTATGGAGAGCTGGTAGACGAGAGCATTCTGGAGGCAGACAGGGACCACGTTTCTGTTTCCCTCTTCGTACCTATGGAAAGAAATCTGGGGGAATATATCTCCTTTCTCCGTGACCGCTTTGCCGTTTTGAATATTGACGCCACCCTCACCACCGTGGGGGTAAAGGAGGAGGACTGGGCTGAGTCCTGGAAGCAGTATTATAAGCCCATCCACCTGGGCCGTGTTACCATTGTCCCTGCATGGGAGGATTATACCGCCGAGGAGGGTGAGATCACCCTGCGTATGGACCCCGGTATGGCATTCGGCACCGGCACCCACGAGACCACCCGTCTGGCGATGGAGCTGCTGCAAGCGTGCATCAGCGGGGGAGAGAGAGTATTAGACCTGGGCACCGGCTCCGGCATTCTTGCCATCTGTGCCTCTAAACTTGGGGCAAAGGAATGCTATGCCTACGATATTGACCCCGTGGCTGTCAAGGTGGCACAGGAAAACGTCCGTGACAACGGCTGCGTGGGTGTACACTGCGGTGTATCTGACCTGCTGGCAGGGGTAGACCTGAGCCGCGGGGGGTACGAAGTATGCGTTGCCAACATCGTAGCCGATATTCTTCTGCGTATGGCACCCGATATTGCCCGCTATATGACCGCGGGCGGCCGCCTGATCGTATCCGGCATCATCGCCCCCAAGACCGAAGAGGTCACCCAAGCACTGACCCAGGGGGGTCTTACGCCGGTGCGCCAGATCAGCGAAAACGACTGGGTGGCTATCCTATTTGAAAAGGAGTAATCCATGCCCCGTTTCTTTGTAGAAAAAGAACAGATAGACCGCGAGGCACAGACCCTGTGTATTCTGGGGGACGATGCCCGCCATATTGCCCGCTCGCTGAGAATGGCAGAGGGAGATACCCTCACCGTCTGCGGAGAGGGACAGGTATTTGAGGTGTGCCTGAGCCACATCCGTGACGAGGAGGTGGAGGGTAAGATCCTCCGCACCCTGCCCGCAGATACCGAGCCACCCTATGAGCTAAGATTGTTTATGGCGTATCCCAAGGGGGATAAGCTGGAGACCGTGGTGCAGAAGGCGGTAGAGCTGGGTGCCACCCGTATCACCCCCTTTGACAGCAGCAGATGCGTGAAGCGTCCCCCCAAGGAAAAGCAAGAGCGGCTCACCGACAGACTGTGCCGCATTGCCAGAGAGGCTGCGGGACAGTGCGGCAGATGCCGTGCCCCTATAGTAGACACCCCCATCACCTGGGGGGAAATGCTGCGAGAGGCAAAAGAGGCCGACCTGCCCCTGTTTTGCTATGAGGGAGAGGGTACTACCCCCCTGGGACAGATCCTGGGGGAGGCAAAGGCACCCCGGTCTGTTTCCTGCATCGTTGGCTCTGAGGGGGGCTTCTCCCAGGGGGAGGCGAATGAAGCCCTACATGCAGGGCTGATCCCCACGGGGCTGGGAAAACGGATCCTGCGGTGCGAAACCGCACCCCTATTTGCCCTTTCGGTTTTGGCTTCCCACTACGAAGAGTGAGAAAATTGGATGTTTTTGCTAATTGTGAACAAAAATCCGATAAAAAAATGTACTTTTTTTCAAAACCCTATTGAAAAAACACAAAAAATCGGTTAAAATGTATTGCAAACTAACGAAAGTCACCATCTCACGAAACGTGAAGGAAAGGATTTCCACCCATGTTTAACCGTATGTTCCAGAGTGTCATTCACCAAATGAAGGATGCCATCGGCAGAGTTGTCGGTATTGTGGATAAGAACGATATCGTCGTGGCCTGCAGCGATCTGCAGCACGTTGGCGAGGTGCGTCAGGGTATCCGTGAGGAGCTTTCCTTTAAGCAGGAGGGCGTTGTTTCCGGTGGCTATACATATTGCAACATTCCCGGTGGCGGGGCAAAGCCCGACCTGGTGATCTTCGTTGAGGGCACCGATAAGTGTGCCGACCAGGCTGCCGCCATTCTGGCCGTTGCCGTTGGCAACATGAAGGGGCTCTACGACCAGAAGTACGATAAGGCCTCCTTTATTAAGAACGTGATGCTGGATAACATCCTGCCCAGCGATATTTACGTAAAGAGTAAGGAGCTGCGCTTCAATACCGACGAGCGCCGTGTGGTCCTGATCCTGAAGTTCCAGTCTAAGGCTGACCAGTTCCCCTTCGAGGTGGTACAGGGCATGTTCCCCGACAGAAGCCACGACTACGTTATCAACATTGGTGAGCAGGACGTAGTGCTGGTAAAGGGTCTGGCAGAGAATGCCACCCCCGAGAGCGTAGAGCAGCTGGCACAGTCCACCATTAAGACTCTGAATTCCGAGGCGTTCCACAACGTAAACATCGGTATCTCCACCATCGTCAGCTCCATTAAGGATCTGGCACGTGCCTATAAGGAGGCACGCATCGCCCTGGAGGTGGGTAAGGTATTCGATACCGACCGCAACCCCATTTCCTACGAGAACCTGGGCATCGGCCGTCTGATCT
>JAZORW010000146.1:0-5167 GCA_045656805.1 Eubacteriales bacterium
CGTAACGGCGGATATACCCAGATTTTTAAGCTCGGTCCTCGCAGAGGCGACGGCGCTGAGATGGCAATCGTAAAGCTGATCGACTACGTAAAGCCTGCGGCAAACGATAAGAAGGCAGCAAAGAAGGAAGCGAAGAAGGCACGAATCTCATACCAAACAGTCTGGAAGAAGTTAGCGTTTGCCTTTTCCAGAGAGGTGTCGGGAGACTGCACGGTGATGAAGTCCACGATCAGTGTGGATTTTTTAGAGTCGGAAATCCAAGTACCCAGAGTACCCAGGTAGCTCTTCAGGTTAGCAAAGTTACCGGCGATCTCGAACTCACTCTCTGCCATGGTAGATACCAGACGGATGATATTCTCCAGGTTCGCCAGGTGGGCACCGGTGCCCTCGCCGCAAATATCCTCCAGCTCCTGGCGGATATCGTCCAGCTCAACTGCTGCGAAGGACAGATCATACTTCAGGTCGGGAAGAAGAGCGAAGAAGTTATAGTTACTGTACTCGTCGGGGTTAGGACCGGTCAGCTTCAGGATCTCCAGGTAGGCGCTGTTCAGAATAGACAGAACGTTCTCTACTCTCTGCAGCTGTCCCGCAAGAGCACCCAGGCTAACCTCAAAGTATACGGTGTAGGTCACACCCTTTTCAAAATAGAACTTGAAGTCGTTGCCGGCGTCCCCTGCTCTGTCTACCATCCAGTCGTCACTGTAAACGTAACGGGAGGAATATGCCTCCTGGAAGGGTACGGTGGGGGTACCGTCTGCAAGACCGTAAACGAAGCTTCCCTGACCGTGGGAGGTCAGCTTAATGGCACGGGATACGAATACACCGTCCAGCGTGTTCTGCAGATAGCGGAGGGTGAAATTATACAGTCCGGTCTCAGGCACAGTAAAGGAATAGGCTGCCCACTGCCCTACTGCATTGTAGGAGGTGGCACCAATTACGTTATACAGGTCGCAGGAGGGAGAGGTGGGCTGGTTGATAGCAGAGGTCTTGTTACCGGACATAACCACAGAGGAGTCGGAAACGAACACGGGCTTCTCAGCCTGGAACAGAACCTTAGTGCCGGCAGGTGCGTTGGTAGCACCCAGGGTACCGGTCACGTATGCCAGATACTCTGCATAACTCAATACGCCGCACTCGCTGTCATTCACAGGCACCAGCGTAACAGAGCCGATAACCATGGACTCGCGGATGCCTCTGAACTCTACCTCATGAGTGCCCTCAGAGAAATAAATGTTGAAGTATTCGTTGGAATACCCGTCTGCGTCATGGCAGAAATAGGTACGCCAGTCAGACTTCTGCAGGATGGAGGGGGTAAGAGAGTTACCGTTCAGGTCCTCGTCAAACCCGTCGTCACCGTTCTTGTCGTTATACTGATACTCCCAGATCTTGGACAGGGACAAAAGGGAGGCCTCCTTAAAGGGGAGCTCTCCGTCAATATACAGCTTTCTTTCAATGGCGTTTACCGTCTCGCCGAGGGTGTAATACTCCACCATAATGTAGTACATGCCGGTAGTGGCAACGTCTACGGTGAACACTACGCTACCGTTACCGGGAGAATACACTGCCCCCGCGCGGTAGTTCTCAACCGTTCCATAGCCGGTTTCCTCATCTGCCCAAGCAGAGTCGGAAATGACGTAGGCAGAGTCGTCAGATGCCTTAGCATTAAAGACGGCCTCATATCGGATATCGCCTGCTCCGACCCCGGCATTCAGGTAAGTTGCCAGGTAGGTAGCATAGGTATCCGAATTCAGATACTGCTTGGCTTCCTCAAGCGCTGCGGCAGATGCACCGGTACTACCGGATGCAGCAGACGTCGGTGTGCCAAAAATACCAAAGCACATCAGACATGCCAGCAACACACAAGCAAGCCGTTTGAATGAATTCACCTTCATTCGTGTTCCCTCCTAAAGTTTCGCTTACGCATGTACGTGCATATGCACGCACTAGACACAAACATATTACCATGAGAGGCGAAAAAAGTCAATGAATTAATTTACGCTCAAACATAGAGGAAATACGTTAAAATTGTACCAGGCGAGAGGATTTTAGCCCCCCTTCTGAAGACGGTGCCGATGCCGAATCGCCTTCTCACGGCACACCCCGTGCAAACGCCGCCGACTAAATTCAATATTATTTATGTTCAATTTTTATGAAACGCCTATATTTTAGGCACATCTTTGGTGCATGTTATCTGCTTTCAATTGCTACCTTTTGCAAAGGTTAAATTGTATTTATGCTTTCCATGCTATATTGTAAACAACAGTTTACATTAAATCGTTTTTGAAAATCATTTGTGCAGAGCAGACAAAAACATTGTCAAATTTTCTACACGCCAAATCTAAGAATTTTCCCCGTTTTTGTCCCTTTTGTTCCTTTTCAACCTCTGTGCCTGTTGCGTGTGTGTTTTCCGTGACTGCAAATTCCACAGAAGCCCAAGAGAAAAAGGGTGCATCATCCTTGACAGAGGTGCCATATTTGTATATAATGTGATTGTATTTTACTTATAGACAAGGAGACACATCATGTACTACATTGGTGTAGACCTGGGCGGCACAAACATTGCCGTCGGTATTGTAGACGAGGAGCATCGCATTCTGAAGAAGGGCTCCACCCCCACCCTGCCTGCCAGAGGTGGCGAAGCCATCGTTGCCGATATGGCAAAGGTAGCCAAAGAGCTGATGGACGATATGAAGCTGACCCTGGAGGATATTGCCTACGTAGGTATCGCCTCTCCCGGTATTGCAAACCGTGCCACCGGCGTGGTGGAATATTCCTGTAACCTGCCCTTTGTTAACTTCCCTATCGCAGAGATCTTTAAGAAGTATCTGCCCGTAAAGGAAGTATACGTAGAAAACGACGCTAACGCAGCTGCCCTGGCAGAGGCACTGGCAGGCTGTGCCAAGGGTACCTCCAAGAGTGTTATGATCACTCTGGGCACCGGTGTTGGCGGCGGCATTATCATTGACGGTAAGGTTTACTCCGGCTTTAACTTTGCCGGTGCAGAGCTGGGTCACGAGGTGATCGAGATCGGCGGTAGACAGTGCGGCTGCGGCAGACGTGGCTGCTGGGAGACCTACTCCTCTGCTACCGGTTTGGCTACCACCACCCGCGAGAAGATCAACGAGCTGATGCTGAAGGGTATTCCCTCCCTCATGGTAGATGAGTTTAAGGCCAGTGGCCGTGTGTCTGCCCGCACCGCCTTCGACGCTATGAAGCGTGGCGACCGTGCAGGTAAAGAGGTAGTAGACGAGTACGTTCGCTATCTGGCATGCGGTATTGCCAATATGATCAACATCTTCCAGCCCGAGGTTCTTTCCATCGGTGGCGGTATCTGTAACGAGAAGCACCACCTGCTGGATCCCCTGATGGAGATCATTGACCGTGAGCAGTACACCCGTGACAACCCCCGTAAGACCGTGATCAAGATTGCCGAGATGGGCAACGATGCAGGCATTGTGGGTGCCGCAGGTCTGGGTCGGTAAAAACATAAAAAACAGAAGGATGTTGCGTTTCGCAACAGCCTTTTTTCTTTGCCTGAATTCAGTTGGCTTCCTCAGAGGGCTCACCCTCCAGATAGTGCTTTGCCTGCGTGGTGAAGAGGCTATGATAGATGCCCCCCATTTCCAGCAGGCTATCATGGGTGCCCTCCTCTACCAGCCGTCCCTCCTCCAGAACCAGAATATGGTCTGCAGTGACGGCACTGGAAAGCCTGTGGGACACGAGAACGGTCAGCCTGCCGCGGGACAGGGCAGAGAACTGATCAAAGATCTCCTGCTCTGCCATAGCATCCAGAGAAGCGGTAGGCTCGTCCAGGATCAATACGTCAGAGTCTGCATAGAAGGCACGGGAAATGGCCAGCTTCTGCCACTGTCCGATGGACAGCTCTCGCGCATCGTATTCAAAATACCGTGTCAGGGGCGTTTCATACCCACCGGGCAACTTCTCCACGAAGGCATCTGCGTTGCCCATCTTAGCAGAGGCACGCACCCGTTCCTTATCGAGAGGAGCGGCGGTATTGCCTAAAGCAATGTTCTCCTCTACCGTCAGGGCATATTTACCGAAATCCTGGAACACGGCACCGAACATACGGTACAGCGCCTTAGGATCGTATTCCTTCAGGTCGTGACCGTCCAGAAGAATTCTACCCTCAGTTGGGTCATACAGACGGGTCAGCAGCTTGATCAGCGTGGTTTTACCAGCGCCATTAAAGCCTACCAGCACCACCTTTTCCCCGGGACGCAGGGTTGCACTCACATCCTTCAGCACGAATTTATCCGAGCCGGGATATGCAAAGCTGACGCCCTGCAATTCTATGGTGTGCGGTGCATTTCGCTTAGGCAGAAGGGGGGCTCTTTCGGTAGATACCAGGGTAGGCTCCTCCTTCATAAAGGTGATGACGTTGTCAATAAACAGAGTGCCCTCATAAATCGTAGCCGTAGAGGTGATCAGGGTAGAAACGTAGGTGCCGATGGAGGTCAGGGCTCCTGCCAGGAGGGAATAGTCACCGATCTGCATATCCCCGTCTACCACACGGTAGGCGATATAGAAGAACAGCACGCCCTCTGCCAGAAGGGAAATAATAGCCGCCAGCACCTGCCACAGTCCCTCTCGTAAAATGAGACGGCGCAGCCCCGCAAAATAGCGGGCGAAGGTCCCCTTGTACTTTTCAATAAAGGAGTCTGACAGATCCATCAGACGCATTTCCTTGGCCAGGTCCTTGTTGGTCACCACGTCGGAGTAATACGCCATCTGCCGTCTTTCCTTAGAGCGGCGACGCATATACCAGAAATGCTTGTTACGGAAGATGTAGTTAACGATAGCGGTAGGGGCCGCCACAGCCATGATCACCAGAGGCACTGCCCAGCCCACGGTGCATAGCACCACCACAAAGCTGATGCCACTGATGGCAGCAGAAATCACGTTTAAGGTGGAGCTAAGAATCGATAGAGGACGGTGGCTGGCCTCACGGTTTGCATTCTCCAGCCGCTCATAAAACTCGGGGCGGTCAAAGGCTGCCAGATCAACCGTCTTTGCCTTGTTCATCAGCTTCAGGCGAATGTGGTTTGCCACCAGCTCTCCCGCCAGGGAATTCACCATATTCAGCAGTCTATTGCAGATACGGAACAAAAACTGATAGATAAACTGCATGAGCAAGAAGAACGCCACC
>JAZORW010000147.1:0-6566 GCA_045656805.1 Eubacteriales bacterium
GTGCGTCCAGAGTTACGGTAATCAGTGTGATACCGTCACGGATAGCCGCACCCACCAGGCATCTTCCGCTGTGCTTTGTAAAGCCTGTCTTTACCCCAGCGGCTCCCTCATACATGCGGAGCAGCTTATTGTGGTTGACAAGAAGTCGGCTACCCCCGGGGGTGGAATGGGGAATGGAGTATTTGACAGTAGACACCATTTCACAAAAGAGGGGGATTTCCATAGCCGAGGCTGTAATTACGGCTAGATCCCTCGCCGTTGTGTAGTGGTCTTTGTTATCCAGCCCGTGGGGGTTGGTGAAATGAGTATGTGTGAGACCTAGGGCAGCTGCCTCTTGGTTCATCATAGAAACAAAGTCCTCTTGCGTACCGCCCACAGCGATGGCAATGGCAGTCGCGGCATCGTTTGCACTTTGCAGCAGTAAAGCATAGAGCAGCTGCTCAAGTGTCAGCACCTCACCCTCTACTAAATAGATAGAGGAGCCCTCAATGCCACACGCCTCCTTTGGAATTGTAACGGAGGTGTCCAGGTTTCCCTTTTTTAGGGCAACCAGGGCGGTCATGATCTTGGTGGTGCTGGCCATGGGTGCCTCCTTGTCACCGTTCCTATCGTAAAGAAAAGTGCCTGTGAGGGGCTCATAGATCACCGCATGTCTGGCAGACAGCGATGGCTGTTCTGTCAGTGCTACCATTGGGACCAAAAGGGCAGAAAGCAACACTGCCGCAAACAGACAAAGGACAAACCTCTTCATATACACCTCCCATTATACACAGTTAGTGTGGTTCAAAAGATCTGTCTTATGCCTGGAGGATATTGTTTTAGTCCTCGTTTTTGTCCTTTTTGGACTGGAAGATGCCCTTGATCTTTTCGATAATATCGGGGGTCTTCTCAATCAGAGAAGCGATCTTATCAACAGAATCCGCTTCGGTGGGCAGGTGAATGGGCAGAATTTCTGCCACGCCACTGGGACTGACGGTGAGGAATGCAATGGGAGTAACGGTCACGCCCGTGCCGGCGCCGCCTGCCAGCTTAGAGGGGTTACCCTGACCGCCGGAGGCAAAGCCCATTGCCACCTTGGAAACAGGGATAACGGTGGTGCCGCCGGGCAGGGAAATAGGCTCGCCCACTACGGTGTCGTTGCCCGCAAATTCCTTGATCTGCTTCAGAGAATCGTTGATCATTTCATTGAGGGGTGAATTTGCCATACTATGCTCCTTCATGCACCCCGCGTCTCATCCGCGGGGGTATTTTGTTCTGAATTGGTTTTATTAGTTGTTTTGTTTTTCTTTTTTTCAGCCCTGGTGGCACATAGGTAAGAGTGCAGGAGTCGAATTGCCAGTGACAAAAGGGATCGTACGCTGATGGATATGCTTAGGTCGATATCATAGGAGAAGTCGGGGGAAAGATAGTCGGGGGTTACGAGAACCTGTCCCTTCCGTGGAACCTTGACGTCTACAAATTTTTCTGCTGCCCCGAAGACGAAGGAGGCGGCGGCAGAGACAGCACCGTATTTGATGGCTGCCTGGGCGGCATCCTCGCCACCTACCCGCACGATAAAGCGGGAGACGGTTAACCTAAGATGCTCGGGGAAGGTTTTTCGAATTTTCCACAAAATGCCCCCAATCAGCTTAATGGTGCGTAGCAGAGAGGAAAAGCTTTTCTTCTTTTTTGCCTTGTCTGATGTGGCGTTTTGTGCCTGTTTAGCGATTTTAATCGCCTTTTTTTCCTTTTTGCTTTTGCTTTTTCTATCGCCGTTTTCCTTGGAAAGTAGTTTTTTGGGCGATGCTTTCTTGGGGTGAATGGGGATTTTGATAAACAGAATACGAAGAGTGACTTTTAGGTCGTCCTTGGCAGTGATTCTGACGTGTCCCCGAATACATAGGAGCAGGCGCAGGGTCAGGACAATGCCAAGTATAATGAACAAAGCCGTCAAATGGCCTCCTCCTTTCTTTATATGCCCTCAGGCTTAGTCGTTGTTTCTTTCTGCTTCCTCGGTGGCGTTGCCCAGCTCATCCTCTTCATCGGATTCGGGGATAGAGTCGGGGGCAGTGGGACGGAGGACTTCGTCCTCCACAAATGCTTCGTCCAGGGTCAGCTGTTCGCCCTCGCCGGAGGTGGTCAGACCCAGACGCTCGTCCATAGACATAAAGATGGTCTGGGCGTTTCCCGTGTTGCCCGGGGGATCGTCAAGGGAATTCAGACCAAAGCATCTTAGGAAGGCGTTGGTGGTTCCATATAGGATGGGGCGGCCCGGCACGTCCTTTCTGCCTACGGGCTGAATGAGCCCACGGTCCAGAAGATTGGTCATAGCATAGCTACTGTCCGCATTGCGGATTGCATCTACGTAAGCACGGGTAACAGGCTGTTGATATGCAACGATGGTCAGTGCCTCGATGGTAGAAGCAGACAGGGTACCGGAGCTTTTGCGAATGCCCAAAACCTGGCGGATTTCAGCTAAGTATCCGGGCTTTGTGCATAGCTGGCAGCAGCTGTCAAAGGTAACCAGGGTTACGCCACGGTGGATATAGTCGCTATTGTATTTTTGTGCATAGTCGTATACGATGCTCCTTAGCTCGGATACGGGTATTTCGAAGGTTTTGGCTAGGGTTTCGTAGGTAACTGGATGTCCTGCTGCAAAGAGGATAGCCTCCAGTGCCTCCTCATAATCAATCACGCGGGGCAGAGCATCCTCCTGGATTTCCTCTACCTCTACCTCTTGCAGTTCCTTAAGCTGATCTGTCATTTGAGGGTCTCCGTTCAAAGATCGGGATTTGTAGTTTCTTCCGCCTCGGGAAGGTTGGGAATGTCATTTTCAAATTCGCTGACAAAGGCACCGTCTGTGGCGGGGTCATAGTCGGGGTTGAGAATAAATGCAATGCTAAGGCCTGCGGTAGCGTCAGCCTGATAGCTTTCTTCAGAGGGGAAATCGGCGTTTTCCTCTGTCTCCTGTGCCTCGTCTAAAACGGTAGAGCAGATCAGAATTCTATGGATCTTGATCAGCTCCAAAATGCCCATAAATCTTGCCAGAAGGTCTGCCTTATCAGGGCTTACCTTTAGCAGGGTAAACAGGGAGGCCGTCCCCACGTCTGTCAGGGTGGTGACGATCTCCTGTATCTTTTCCTCTACCGACACCATACGGGTGGTCAGCAGGGGGGTGATCATTTGTCTGGGCTCTGGCTGATAAGCGTTCAAACGGGCCAGCATAGCGTTAAGCGCAGCGGTCATAAGGGAGGGATCCAGACCCAGGGGGGCACCCTTTTCAGGGGGGATCTCGTCGGTTTCCTTAGCCATTCTGCCGGAGTAGATCTCGTATAGCGGACGAAGCTCCTCGGCGGCACGCTTGGTTTCCATATACAGCTTCAGCTGATCCACCAGCTCCTTACGGGGGTCTTCTCTATCCACTCTACCAGGGAGGAGCATTCTGCTTTTGATCAGCATCAGCTCACTGGCCATGAGCAAAAACTCACTGGCTATATCCATGTCCATTCTTTCCGCCTGGGCAAGGAACTCCATATACTGGTCGCAAATGCTCACGATAGGAATATCGTTTATGTCGATGTTTTTGTCTTTGATCATCTGGACAAGAAGATCCAGGGGACCCTCATAGTCGTTGATGTAGTAAGTTACTCCTTGCATGGAATGTCCTTTACTTGTTTGTTGTCTCTGCTGCGGCGGCGATAGCATCCCACAGCTCCTGTCTGCCTCTGTGAGAAACGGAGGAGAAGGGGATGACGGGAACATCTACTCCAACAAAATAGTTCTCCTTTAGGTCAAGGAGCAATGCGTCCAGCTCACTGTTTTTCAGCTTGTCCACTTTAGTGGCTACCACGATAAAGGGAATACCCGTATCCAGCATCCACTGCATCATCATGGTATCGTCACGGGTGGGGCCAATGCGGCTATCGATCAGCTGCACCACAAGGCGGATCAGGTCACGGTTGGGGTTGTTAGAAAAGTAGCTGTCAGTGAGAGAAGACCAGACCTGTTTGTTGTCCTGGCTTCGTTTCGCATATCCGTAGCCGGGTAGGTCTACGAAATACAGTTTTTTATCCACGTCATAGAAATTGATGGTGACGGTTTTGCCGGGGGTGGCACTGACGCGAGCCAGGCTCTTTCTATTCAGAAGACAGTTGATAAGAGAGCTTTTTCCCACGTTAGATCTACCTGAAAAGGCGATTTGAGGGGCTGGATCACGGGGAAACTGCTTCGCAAAGCCTGCACTGATCTTCAGGGAGGTTTGGTTTAAATTCAGCTTCATGCATGTACCTCAGTGCGAGATAGGGCAGGGCTCTGACAATCGTGGAGGGGGCTTTCCTTGGGGAAAATCAGCACCTCCTTCAGTGCGTCTGCCACGCTCTCGCATTCAATGAATTTCAGGGAGCGACGAACCTCGGGGTCGATCTCCTCCAGATCAGGTGTATTTTTCCGAGGAATCAGTACGGTTTTGATACCGCTTCTGTAGGCAGCCATGGTCTTTTCCTTCAGTCCGCCGATAGGCAGAACACTGCCGTGTAGGGTGATCTCGCCCGTCATAGCTACGTCACGACGTGCGGGCAGTCCTGTCAGGGCACTGAGAACAGAGCAGGTCATAGCAACGCCTGCAGAGGGTCCATCCTTGGGAATTGCCCCTTCGGGGAAGTGGATGTGCAGATCCTTTTTCTGATAAAAATCAGAGGGGATAGAATACCGGTCTGCCAGGGAACGTACCAGGCTGAGTGCGATCTGTGCGGACTCCTTCATTACGTTGCCGAGAGAGCCTGTCAGCTCTACCTTTCCGGTGCCGTCCAGCACCAGGGTCTCTACCTTCAAAAGGTCGCCACCGGCAGCGGTGTATGCCAGGCCGTTGACAATACCCACAGGATCACTTTCTCCCAGTTCTTCATCAAAATACAGGGGATTGCCCAGGTATTTGGTGAGATTGTTTAGGCTAACGGTAGCGCTCTTCGCAGAGCCTTCTGCCAGTCTTTTTGCGGTTTTACGGCAAATAGCGGCAATTTTTCTTTCCAACTCACGCACACCGGCCTCCTTGGTAAAGCGGCGGATGATCTCATACATACAGCTCTCTGTAATTCGGAGATTTTCCTTGGTCAGACCGTGGTTTTTCAGCTGCTTGGGTAATAGGTGGTGGATGGCAATAGAATACTTCTCCTTCTCAGTGTAGGAGGTGATCTCGATCAGCTCCATACGGTTGAGCAGAGGAGCGGGAATGGACTCGGTGGTGTTGGCGGTTGCAATAAATACACAGCCGGACAGATCCATGGGCAGCTCCGTAAAGTGGTCGCGGAAGGAGGCATTTTGCTCAGGATCCAAAACCTCCAGCAGGGCTGCTGCGGGGTTGCCCATTTGGCTCTGGGACAATTTATCAATTTCATCAAGGATAATAACGGGATTCATAGTGCCCGCATCGGTCAGTGCCTCAGCCATTCTGCCGGGCATAGCACCTACGTAGGTCTTTCTGTGGCCACGAATATCGGCTTCATCGCGGACACCGCCCAAGGAAATGCGGCTGTAGGCACGCTTCATGGCACGGGCAACAGACAGGGCAATAGAGGTTTTACCTACACCGGGAGGGCCTACAAGACAAAGGATCTGCCCTTTTACGTCAGGTGCGATGTGTCTGACGGCAATGTATTCCAGAATGCGTTCCTTTACCTTTTCCAAGCCGTCGTGATCAGCCTCCAGAACCTCCTCGGCGTCCTTAACGGTTACTGTTTCCTCGGAGTATACACCCCAGGGAATATCCAGACAAATGTCCAGGTAGTTTCTCAGCACGGTGCTTTCGGCGGCACCAAAGGGCGTCTTGGCAAGGCGGTTAAGCTCCTTGGTGAGCTTTGCAGACACGTATTCGGGAAGAGATGCCTTTTCAATGCGGTCGGCATATTCTTTCAGCTCGTCGTCTTCCTCTACGCCCAGCTCGTTCTGGATCGCCTTCATCTGCTCACGCAGATAGTACTCCCTGTGGTTGTCCTCGATATTTGCTCGCACCGTAGCCTCAATCCGTGCGTCACAAGCAGCCTGCTCCAGCTCCAGTGCCAGGCAGGCCACCGTGCTTTCCAGCCTATCGGACAGGGTAGGGGCATCCAAAACGGTCTGCTTACGTCTGTAATCAGTGAATAGATTTGCTGCTACATAGTCGCACAGACGCCCCAGCTCTTCTCTGTCAGAGGAGGCAAGATAGGCGTTGTGGCCGAACTCCTTGCTGTATTTTTCAAATTCCTTCAGCATTTCACGCAGACGGAGATATGTGTCCTCAAAAATAGGGCTGTCCGACGCAGGCTCATCCAGCAGACTCACGTCAGCACGGTAGAAACCCTCTTGCTGAGTGAAGGAAATCACTTTTGCACGGCACTGTACGTCAAATACGACAGAGCGGGACATATCAGGATTTTGAATGACCTTCTTGATCTTGGCAACGACACCCGTATCAAAGAAATCCCCCTCTGAGGGCTCATCCTGCATCATCTGCTTTTGAGCCAGAAGGAGCACGTTGCTTTCCTGCTCAACGGCATCTACGAAGGCGAGCATAGCATCTCCGCCGATGCTTTCCAGGCGGAAGGTAGTATGCG
>JAZORW010000148.1:0-1838 GCA_045656805.1 Eubacteriales bacterium
TGGGGCTGACCCCCGAGGACGTGCGGCTCATTGCCCTGCCTCCCAACGCCTCCACCAGCCGTGTGAGATGGGACGGAGAGCGGTTTCAGCTGCTCACCTACGGTGAGGATGCCTATCTTGGAGATCTGCGCTCTCTGGCGCCCCCTGCTCCCTGACGGTTATTTGCGTGGTCGGGTGCCCTAAAAGCATTGCGTATTCAGTCGCGGGGGAGCCCCGCGTGTATATGTATAAAGGAAAGAAACTATGAAAGAATTTTGGAAAAAGCTGATCTCTCTGCCCTGGGGCGGTATCCTTTTGGGCTTTGTGCTGCTGCTGGCGGGGGTGGCGTTTCTTTTGATCCCTGCCCGTGGCTTTGATCTTACCTGGCGGATCGCCGGGATCGCCGTGGCACTGGCTGCCGTGTTCTATATCGTGGTCACTGTGGCAACCGGCAAGAGCGGTGCCAGAGTGATTATGGATCTTCTGATGGGCGGTGTGGCACTGGCCTTTGGCGTGGTGCTGATTTTTGCCGCCAAGAGCCTGATGCCCTTCTTCCTGTATGCCCTGGGTCTGTATCTGGTGGTAGACGGCTCCTTCCAGCTGCACACCGCCACCCTGTCCCGTAAATATAAGTCCTGGTCCTGGTGGGGCATGCTGCTGATCTCCCTTACCCTGATTGGGCTGGGTGTATATCTCATGAACCTTTTGGACGTGACCCACCTGGCAGAGGAAACGCTGGATTATTCAGACGGCAATATGACCGTGGTACGCCTGATGGGTACGGGTTTGGTGGTAGACGGCGTGGGCAGACTTTTGTCCCTGGTATCTCGGGCGGGGATCCGCCGTGGCCAAAGACGGGAGGTAGAGGACGACCTGAGAGAAAAGGGCCTCCTCATCACCCTGGAAACCGTGGGTGCCCCCGATGGGGCGGCAACCCTTGCCGAGCCTGCTACCCCCCGGGTGGAGGATAAGTCCCGGGGCGGCAAAAAGCTGGGAAAAGCCAAGAAAAATAAGGCACTCCCCGAAAAAACACAGGAGCAGGCACCCCTGGTGCTGCCACCCCCAGAGGACGCACAACAGGAATAAATAACGAAAAAGCAGACACGGTAGGTGTCTGCTTTTCTTTTTATAAACAGCGGTCGGGCGAAAGCGAGGATTACAGCGTCACCTGGGTGACGGACTGGCACTTGCCGTCGGGGGAAATATCAAAGAGGGCGCCCTGGGCAACGATGGGGCCCGTGGCAGGGCGGTAGGGGATGGGCATACGGGTACGGAACCGCTCTCTTATCACCTCACCGCTGACCCCCATAATGCCACCGGAGGGGGCGGTGCAGCCCAGGTCTGTGATGTATCCCGTGCCGTGGGGCAATACCTGTGCGTCTGCGGTGGGGATATGGGTGTGGGTGCCCCAGATGGCACTGATACGCCCATCAAAGGAGGTGGCCAGAGCCAGCTTCTCCCCCGTTGCCTCGGCGTGGAAGTCCAAAAGGCAAATATCGTACTGCCCACGGTAGCGGTCCAGCGCCTTCTCAATATAGGCGTAGGGGCTGTCCAGCACAGGTTCAATAAAGGCGGTTCCCATGGCGTTCAGCACCAGCACGCCCAAGGTGCCTACGGTCTGTATAGTAGAGCCGTAGCCCGGGGCGTCGGAGGGGTAGTTCAGGGGACGGAGGATGCGGTCACAGCCGTCAAGAAAACTGTGGCAGGAGCGGTTCTGTAGGGTGTGGTTGCCACCCGTCAGCACGTCAGCGCCCGCCTCAAAGAGCCTGAGAGCTCCCTCCTGACCGATGCCTGCCAAAAAGGAGGCGTTCTCTGCATTGATCACCACCATATCCAGCTGCAGGCGGGCACGCCAGGCG
>JAZORW010000149.1:0-6891 GCA_045656805.1 Eubacteriales bacterium
CCGCCATTACCGAGAACCTGTACGTGCAGGTGATCTGCGACGGCGTACATATCCACCCCGCCGTGGTCACCGCCCTATACCGTATCTTTGGCCGTGAGAGAATGGTCCTGATCAGTGACTCTATGTCTGCCACCGGGGTGACCGACGGTAAATACCTCTTCGGCGGTATTGAAATGACGGTATTGGGGGGCGTAGCCCGCACCCCTGACGGGAAGCTGGCAGGCAGCACCTCCACCCTCCTTGACTGCGTGAAGAAGGCAATTGAATTCGGCATTCCCGAGGAAGATGCCTTCTATATGGCATCCCGTACCCCCGCCATGCTCTGCGGCATGAAGAAGGGCTTGATCGCCCCGGGCTATGATGCAGAGCTGCTGCTCCTCTCCCCCGAGGGCGAGCTGGTCGAGGCAATTTGCCTCCGCTGACCCCATCCACTTTTAAAAACAAAAAATAAATGTGAGGCAACCAAATGAAAAAACAAAACCTGGCGCTGATGCTGGACTGCTCCCGTAACGCAGTCATGAACGTCCCCTCTGTAAAAAAATTCCTGGACTACATGTCTGCCATGGGCTACAACATGCTGCAGCTGTATACCGAGGACACCTACGAGATCGAGGGCGAGCCCTATTTCGGCTATATGCGTGGCCGCTATACCAAGGAGGAGCTGAAGGAGCTGGACGCCTACGCCGCATCTCTGGGCATTGAGCTGGTCCCCTGCATTCAGACCCTGGCACATTTGGGTGCCATCACCCGTTGGAGCAAGTATAGCCCCATCACCGATACCTCTGATATCCTCCTGGCAGGAGACGAGGGCACCTATGCCCTGGTAGAGAAGATGTTTGCCACCCTTGAGGAATGCTATACCTCCCGCAGGGTACATATCGGTATGGACGAGGCGTATATGGTAGGCCTGGGTAAATATCTGAAGCAGCACGGCTTCCGCAACCGCACCGACATCCTTTTAGAGCATCTGAGACGGGTCTGCGAGATCGCCGCCGCCCACGGCTTCACCCCCATGATGTGGAGCGATATGGTCTTCTCCCTGGCAGGGGGCAACGGCTACGTGCCCACCGAATTCCCCCGGGAGGTGCTGGACAAGTTCCCCTCCGAGCTGGGCATGGTCTATTGGGACTACTACCATCTGAACGAGGACAGATACGAGGGTATGCTGAACTGTCATAAGCAGTTCCCCGGCGAGGTTTGGTTTGCCGGTGGCCTTTGGACCTGGCGTGGCATTTCCCCCTGTAACCGCTTCGCCATGAAGGCAACCGAGGCGGCTATGGCAGCTTGCCGTGCCACCGATACCGGCAACTTCCTCATGACCCTGTGGGGCGACGACGGTGGGGAATGCTCCTATTTCTCCATCCTGCCCACTATGCTCTACACCGCAGAGGCATTCCGCGGCAACACGGATCTGGAGAGCATTAAAGAGAAGTTCTTCCGCCTGACGGGGGAGAATTGGGACGATATGATGGCGCTGGAAAACGCCAACCTGCTGGAGACCCACCCCGAGGTCAAGCCCTACGCCAAGGAGTTCCTATATAACGATCCCATCATCGGCCTTTTGGACGATAGCGTAAGGCAGGGGGACAACGCCAAGTATGCCGCCCATGCAAAGCAGCTGGACGCCCTGGCGGAAAAGAACACCTCTATGGCTCACCTCTACCGCCTCCACGCCGCCCTGTGCCACGTTCTGGAGATCAAGGCAGAGCTGGGTGTCACCACCAGAGCCCTGTATCGGGCAGGGGACAAGGCAGGCATCCTCCGCCTGGCAGAAGAGGACTACGCTATCGCAAAAGAGCGCATCCGTGTGCTGTGGGAGGAATTCCACAAGGTATGGTTCCTGGATAATAAGCCCTTTGGCTTCGAGGTACAGGACCTGCGTCTGGGCGGCCTGCAGCTGCGTCTTGAAAGCTGCGCCCTCCGCCTGAAGGCATGGGCGAAGGGTGAGATCGACAAGATCGACGAGCTGGAGCAGGAGGTTCTGCCCTACCACCCCTGGGCACCCGGTGGCCGTGTAGAGATTCAGGGCTGGATGAAAATAACCCACGTCAACACCGTTTTGTGGTAAAGCAAAACAAAATAAAAACGCAGGCTCCGTGGGAGCCTGCGTTCTTTTTCTTTTTTGTTTACACTCTACGCTTAAAGTATTCGTCGTAGTAGTAATAGCGCAGAGCGTCAGCCGCACCCTCAGGGTTGCCGCTCAGGTTTGTATTAGAACCGTAGGTCAGCTCCTCAGGGTATACCCGATACCAGCCGGAGGTGTTGACATACGCGTAATCCAGTTCGTCACAGCCGGCGAAGGCGTAATAGCTGATCAGGGTCACACCGTCGCCGATGGTCACCTCTCTCAGCTTTCTGCAGTTCCAGAACGCACAGTCCTCAATGGTCACGACGCTGTCGGGAATGACGATGGAGGTCAGCTGGCCGCACTCGTAGAAGGCGCTGCCACCGATGATCACGGTATCCTCATGAATCAGGCAGGAGGTGATGCTCTGATTTAATGCCTTTACCAGCAACAGATAGGGATTGCTCTCACTGCCCAGATACTTGGCATTGTCATAAACGGTGAATTGCAAAGACGTGCAACCGTCGAATGCGCCGCCGTCCGAATATCTGAGTCCGTCGTTCAGGGTCACCTTGGTCAGATTTGCACAGTCATTAAAGGCACCGCCGTGCAGCTTTACCATGCTGTCGGGCAGAGCCAGCTCCGTAATAGCGGTATAAGCAAAGGCGTATTCGCAAAGTTCCTCAATGCTCTCGCCCAGGGTCAGGCCGGTAAGGGAGGTGCATCCGTCGAAGGCGTGCTTACCGATGGTCTTCACGCTGTCCCCAATCACTACACTTCCAAGAGAGGTGCACTGATAGAAGGCGTAATCGCAAACGTACACCGTATCCTCATGAACGGTAAGAGAGGTCAGGGTGGTATCGGATACCTGATACAGGAAGCGATAAGGATTATCGGGGTTGCCGATATATTTAGCCCCCTCGTAGATAGTAAAGACACTGTCAGATAGTGCCCCCAGACCACCGCTGTAAATATCCCCGTAAATATAGGTAACGTCATCACACAGGGTCAGGGAGGTCAGATTGCCGCAGCCGTAGAAGGCATTGGCCCCAATTGTACCGCCCAGAACGGTGACGCTTCTCAGGGTGCGGGGAATATAGCTGTAGGAATTTCCGGCAGAAGAAGCACCGAAGATATAGCCTAAGAAGGTGTTATTGCTACCGCTGGCCTTGTCACCCACGAAGGGTACGGTCAGGCTCACCAGCTTGGAGCAGCCATTGAAGGTGTTCGCCACGATCTCCTTCATGCAGGCGGGCAGAACGATCTCGGTGAGGTTGCGGCAGCCCCAGAAGGCACCCTTGTACAGCTTTGTCTGCTTGGTAATGATAACGGTCTTCAGGGATGCAGGCACGTAGTCGCCATTGTTGGTGGACTCGGTGGTACCGAAGAGGTATCCAAGGTTGAAATATCTAGGAGAATTAATCTTATCACAAAGGGAAGGAGTGGTCAGGGAAGCCAGGCCGGTGCAGCCCTTGAATACAGAGCTACCTATGCTGGTAACGCTGTCAGGCACCACAACGGTAACAAGGGAGGTGCAGTTTTGGAATACGCCGCTGCCCAGAGTTGTCACACTGCTACCGATGGACAGGTTTACCAGCTTCGTGCAACCGGAGAAGCTGTAGTTACCGAGAGAGGTAACGCCGCTGCCCATCACCACGTCGGTGAGGTTGGTGCAGCTATCAAAGGCACGGTAATTCACCGTGAGCACGCTATCGGGAATGATCACCTTGGTAATGGCGGTACAGCCCTTTGCCGCCTCATCGCCAATGATGGTCACAGGCAGACCGTTGTAGAGGGCGGGGATCTCCAGCACAGCCTCGTCAAACTCGCCGATGCTGACCAGAGTGTAGCTCTGCCCGTCGCTGTTCAGCGAATAGGTGAGCAGCACCTTCTCCTCCCATCTTGCCTCCAGGGTTACAGCCTCACTGCCCATGGTCAGGTAGTAGGTGCTACGCACGGAAACGCGAGTGCCGTTTACGTACCAGCCCATGAACTTATAGCCCTGATTGGGGGTAGCAGTCAGGGTAACGCTGGCGCCGCTGATATAGCTGCCAGCGCCTGTAACAGTGCCGTAAGCGTCGTCAGACACAACGGTCACGGCATAGGTCTTTCTCTCCCACTTAGCAGTGACGGTAATATCACCGGAGCCCATGGCGAAGACGTAGGTCTCGCTCTGGCTCACAGGGGTCTCACCCACGTACCAGCCGATAAAGTTATATTCGCTGTTAGGCGTAGCGGTCAGGGCTACGTTGGCACCGTAGTCATACTCACCGCCGCCGGTAACGGTACCGCCCTCCTCAATATTCTCATTTAGAGTTACGGTGTAAGAATTCAGGGACCACTGCGCCGTCAGGGTCAGGGCAGCGGTGGCAGTCTGCTCCTCAAAGTTCCAGCTCTCGTCCTCCAGGGTCCAGCCAAGGAACTCATGCCCTACCCATACGGGGGTCTCGGGCTCGGTCACCAGGCTACCGGACTCTACCTCCACCGTCATGGTAGAGGCACCGTCTGCAAAGGCACCGCCGTTGGCATCCAGGGTAACGGTGACCATCTTGGGTCCATCCTCGCCCTCTCCGTCGCCGCATCCCACCAGCAGGCAGGTAACAGCCACTAGCAGAAGAAGCAAAAAGGACAGGGATAAAATCTTCTTTTTCATGTCATTCTCCTATAGTAATAAAAAGGTATGCGGGGGGCGAACGTCGCCCCCCGTGGGGATTTATCTCTTAGACAGAACGTCACGCTCGTACTGCTTGACCTCATCCAGCCATGCCTCGCGTACGGGCACGCCCATCATCTCGCAGTAGTAGTCCCAGACAGCGGCGAAGGGATAGGTCTTCATTTCCTCTGTCAGGGCAAGACGGGAGGTGTAGTCACCCTCTACCTCCAGACGCTTGAGAGACGCGGTGGGCTCCAGGTGGGCACGGAGAAGTGCCTTACACATATTGCGGGTACCGATAACCCATGCAGCCACACGGTTGATGGAGGCATCGAAGTAGTCCAGACCAATGTGGGTGCGGTCTACCAGATTATTGCGTACCAGAGACTGGGCGATGGCGTTCAGCTCATCGTCCAGGGTTACCACGTGGTCAGAGTCCCAACGGACGGGACGGGAAACGTGGAGCACCAGCTGCTTGGTAAACAGCAGCACGGAGGAGATCTTATCAGAGATCACCTCGGTGGGATGGAAGTGACCTGCATCCAGGGTATAGGCAATGCCACGGGTGGCGGCATAGCCCAGGGCAAACTCGTTGGAGGAAACGGTATAGGACTCAGCACCGATACCGAACACCTTACTCTCCAGGGCATCCAGGTGGTAGCGGGGATCCATCTTCTCGCTCATCACCTCGTCCAGGGCGGTCATCATGCGATAGCGGGGTGCCTCTCTATCCACGGGGATATCCTTATATCCATCGGGGAACCAGAAGTTGGTGGCACACTGGGTATTCAGGGTGCGTCCGAAATGCTCGGAAATACGGCGGGTGCCCTTGCAATGCTCGATCCAGAAGGCACGGACAGCAGGGTCTGCGGAGGACAGGGTAAAGCCGCTGTCCGCCATGGGGTGGGAGAAGCAGGTGGCGTTGTAGTCCAGGCCCATGCCCTGCTCCTTAGCCCAATCCAGCCAGGAGGCAAAGTGACGGGGCTCCAGCTCGGTCAGGTCTACCTTCTCGTCAGTATCTGCATAGATAGCATGCAGATTCAGGCGATGTCTCGAGGGGATCATCTTCAGTGCCATCTCCAGATCCTGTCTCAGCTCGGCGGCGGTTCTGGCACGTCCGGGATAGTTACCCGTGGTCTGGATACCGCCGGACAGGGCAACGTCCTGGAACAGGAAGCCGTTTACGTCGTCTCCCTGCCAGCAATGGATGGAAATGGGGATCTTCTTTACCGCCTCAATAGCGGCATCGGTGTCCACGCCCATGGAGGCGTAGATCTCACGGGCAATTTCGTAACGCTGTTTGGTATTCATGTTCTCTCCTTATGTATTAGGCTTGGGCACTCTTGCCCAGATATTGACGGTAGGTGGTGTATGCCTCATCCCAGGTCTCGGGGGAGGTAGGCTGATAGGTAGCGGTGGGCACCGATGCGGCGATCACCTCACGTGCGGCATCCAGGCTCTCGATTTCACCCAGTGCCATCATCTGCACCGCAATGTTACCGATGACGGTAGCCTCAGCGGGGCCTGCCACCACGGTGGCACCCGTAGCCTCTGCGGTGAGGCGGCACAAGAGGGTATCCTTAATACCGCCCCCCAGCATGTGGATGCCGGGATAGCGGTTGCCCGTCAGGGCACACAGCTTCTCAAAATTGGTCTTGTACTTCATTGCCAGGGACTCGTAGATGCATCGCATGATCTGTCCTCTGGTCTCGGGCACCGCCTGCCCGGTGGCACGGCAGAATGCCTGTACGCGGGTGGGTAGGTCTCCCGCCAGCTCAAATTCAGGGGCGTCTACGTCGATAAAGGAACGGAAGGGCTCAGCCTCCAATGCCTCTCTCTCCAGGTCCGCATAGGAAACCGTCTGTCCCTGACGCATCCACTCGCGTCTGGACTCCTGGATCAGCCACAGACCCATAATGTTTTTAAGGAAACGGATGGTACCGCCGTATCCCCCCTCGTTTGTATACTGTACCTCCTCAGAGGCGGGGGAGATCAGGGGTGCCTTCAGCTCAGTACCGAAGAGGGACCAGGTGCCACAGCTGATGTAGGCAAAGTCACCCTTGGCAGGGGCGGCGGCAACCGCCGAGCCTGTATCGTGGGTACACACGGCGATCACGGGCACCTCACCGCATCCCAGCTCCTCTGCCAGGGTGGGAAGGATGAAGTCGGGGGC
>JAZORW010000150.1:0-1760 GCA_045656805.1 Eubacteriales bacterium
CCCTGGAGGCACTGTATTACCAGGGAGAGAGGTATCTGCGTGCCTATCAGTGGCACCCCGAGCGGCTGGTAGACGTGGGGGAAGAAAATCTCATGCTACTGACCGATTTTGTTAAAAAGGCATCCCAAAAGTAAAGAAAAGCCACCGCCCGGTGGCTTTTTTATTTGGATTTAAGAAAACCAGCTCTTTAAAACCTCCAGCACACGGAATTTTACCGTGTAGTTTCCCTTGCCGTTCTCGGTCATCAGCCCGTATTCTGCCTGGGTCAAGCCCAGGGGGGTATCCTGGGCGTCTGTGGCAGTAGACAGGCACAGGGGCGGGTACAGGACGCACCACCAGTTTTGCCCCTCTGCCTCGCCGATCAAAATACGCAGAGAGGTATATTTCCCCGCAGGCAGAGCAAATGTGCCGTAATCTCTTGTGGGATACTCCTCCTCGGTCAGGGTCACTTTTACCGTGCTGTTGCATCCCCTGTCCCGCAGGGTGGCTTCTGCCAGGCCCTTCATATCTTCCAGCACTGCCTCTGAAAGGAGAATCGCCTCCTGCATATCTGTGCATTCGGATAAAAGGTCACCGTATTCGGATAGCACCGCATCTCGCACAGCCAGCTTATGTGCCTGATCCTCCTCTGAATCCGAGGCGGCTATGACGTGCAAACGAATGACGTGGCGGTAAATGCCTTCCTCCCCCTCTACGGGTAGGGCGCACACTAAAACGCAGGAACATAACAGGGCAAAAAACAAATAAAACAGTCTCTTCATAAAGGCTCCTTCAGTGTAGATGCACCAAGGATTGCCCAATTTTTTAAAATTTATTCACCCTTTTTTCACTTGAAAAAAAGAATATGAAATGCTATAATCATAGGGCACGGTGAGTTCGAAACCATCCTCACCTTAAACAAAACTAAGGAGAATATTTATGAAAAACGCAAGCGTGCGTGCCGTTACCACCGGTGCCATGATCGCCGCCCTTTACGTCCTCTTGACAGAGATCTGCACCCTTCTGGGTATGTCCTCAGGCATTATCCAGTTCCGCATTTCGGAGGCACTGTGCATTTTGGCAGTGTTCACCCCTGTGGCTGCCCCTGCCCTGTTCTGCGGATGTGTGCTGTCTAACATTTTGGCAGGCGGTATCCCCATGGACGTGCTGTTTGGATCTTTGGCTACCCTGCTGGGTGCTCTTGGAGGACGGCTACTCCGCCGTACCCCATATCTGGCCCCCCTGCCCACAGTGTTCTGGAACGTGGTTATCATTGGTCCCCTGCTGAAATTCGTGTATGATTTTCCCGGCTCTCTCGGATACTTTATGCTGACGGTAGGGATCGGCGAGGTGGTCTGTGCATGGATAGGTGGCATTCTGCTGTACCGCATTCTAAAGCCGCATAGCCAACGATTGTTTTAATGAAAAACCGACTGCCACGGGCAGTCGGTTTTCTATTTACTTGGAGGTGTTCTCACTCACCCCCGGCAGGTCTGCCAGGAAGGCGTTAAAGCGACGGTATGCAGCCTTGGTACGGGGTCTGCGACGGTATGCTACGTAGCCCACGCACAGGGCGGGGGCAATCAGGGTCAGCCAGGGGGTATCGTTGCCCAAGAGGCGAGCAACACCAAAGACGATAGCCCATATCACCACTGCCAGGCAGGCGGTGGTAGTAAGCAGGGCGGCAAGGTAAGCCATCAGGCTTCTGTCAGAGACTCTCTTCTCAAAGGAGGCGGTCAAACGGCTTCCCTCCCCCTCCTCTTCCAGGGTCAGGCGTGCAT
>JAZORW010000151.1:0-1338 GCA_045656805.1 Eubacteriales bacterium
CTACACCTTCACCTACACCGTTACCGACACCGATAACCTGATGGAGGCTGAGGCTGAGGAAACCATCACCGTACAGAAGGATACCTATTCCAAGAGCTTCTTCACCGTTATGGGTAGCACCACCGTGGTATATGACGGTGAGGCACACACCCTGTCCCTGCGTATCTCTTCCGCAGGTGCAGACGGTGTAGAGATCCAGCTCCTAAACACCCCTGCGTCCTATACCAACCCCGGTGTATACACCATCACCTTTGAGCTGCAGGGCTCCGCTAACTACGAGGATATCGAGCCCATCACCGCCACCCTGACCATTCTGGCAGCAGAGGTGACCGGCAGCGACGGTAACGTCTCCGTAGGTGCAGACAAGGGCTTCGATCCCGACTGCACACTGACCGTAGATACCAAGACCGGTGAGGATCTGGAGATCGACTTCGGCTCCTACCTGGGCGAGGACTTCGCAAAGCAGAAGCTGAGAGAGCTGTACACCCTGCAGGTTATGAACGGTAATGACGCAGTTGCCGCAGGCACTGTTACCGTCACCATTATTATCCCCGAGAAGTATAGAGATTCTGACTCCCTGTGCTTCATCACCGTAACCGGCGAGGGCGATAAGATGAAGGTGCAGCTGCTGGAGAACACCTCCGGCGTAAAGAACGTGAAGTACGATCCCGCCACCGGTGTGCTGACCTTCACCACCTCTAAGCTGAACCTGTCCTACGGCTTTGTCACCGAGACCCCCATCCTGCCCATCATCCTGGGCGCAGCCGGCGGTGTGGTAGTGATCGCTGTCATCGTAGTAGTGGTTATGCTGCTCCTGAAGCGCAAGAAGGCCGGCAACGGCACCACCGAGCCCACCGAGGGCGAGGGTGAGTGGACCGAGGAGATCTCCTACACCAATGACGATTACGTAGACATCTTCGCACAGGGTGCTACCGCCCAGGGCTTTGAGGATACTCTCCTCGCACAGCCCCAGGAGGAAGCCGTAACCACCGAAGAGGAAACCGAAGCTCCCGCCGAGGAAACTGAACAAACCGAGGCTCCCGCCGAGGAAACCGAGGCTCCTGCTGAAGAGGCTGAGGCTCCCACCGAAGAGACCCAAGAATAATTTTTACCCCGTCCCGCCGAAGGCAGCTTCGGCGGGATTTTTTGTCTCGAAAAATTGATTTTTATAAAAATCAATGTGCATCTTCACAAAAAATTGAGGGTCATTTCTTCGCACTATGGAGAAAATCTTTGGAATAGCAAAAGAGGGGCAAACATTCCTTGCATTTGTCCCTCTTTTTTGATACTATTATACTTGGATATATATTTCTACATATATAACAGAGAAGACACTCA
>JAZORW010000152.1:0-6378 GCA_045656805.1 Eubacteriales bacterium
CCATGGATTTTTTCAGCTCCTCTAAGCAGGGGGCAGGCACCAGCCCCTCCAGGAGGGAAATTTTCCCACCTGTCACTGCCTCTCGCACCTGGGTGGAGGACACCTCCACGTGGGCGGGGTTACACGGCAGAAGACGGGTGGGCACCCCACCGTGGGTGAGATTATAGTCTGCCATCTCCTGTTCATACGCCAGGTCCTTTTCGTCACGGTAGCCCCGCAGAATGGCGGTATACCCACCGGCCTTGGCATACTCGCAGGTATACCCCTCCCAGCTGTCTACCTCCACGTTGTCGAGATGGGACGTTGCCAGGCGCAGCAGCTCCTTACGCTTTTCTATATCGAAAAGACAGGTCTTTTCGGGATTCACAAACACACACACCGTCACACTGTCGTATTCACGGCTTCCACGCTCGATAATATCCAGGTGTCCCACCGTCACAGGGTCGAAGGTACCGCTGACCAGTGCCTTACGCATCTGCCACGCCCTCCCATCTGAGAATGGTGACGTAGGAAATGCCGTATTTGGCATCCTTCAGGACGGTAAACCGGTTTTTCAGCTCCTCTTTTTCGGAGAGGGGATCAGGGCTGCCCCCCTCGCATACCAACAGGCACCCGGGGGCGGCAAGACCGGCGGACACGATTCTCTCGATAGCATCCCCCACCGCCTCCATGCCGTAGGGCGGGTCAATAAAGATCAGATCCCAGGTCTCTCGCTTTCCCCCCTTGCGAATATAAGAGCGGTAGTCGGAGATCAGGTATCTGCACCTGTCGAAAAATCCCGTTTTCTTGGCATTGGCCTTCACCACCGCCATGGCCTCGGGTGCGGCGTCTACAAACATGGCGCACTCTGCCCCCCGGGACATTGCCTCCAGGCCCATCTGTCCGCTGCCGGCAAACAGGTCCAGCACCCGTCTGCCCGAAAGCTCAAATTGCAGGGAAGAAAAGATAGCCTCCTTCACCCTCTCAGAGGTGGGACGGGTGTTATCCCCCGGCAGGGTGTCCAGGCGTACCCCCTTGGCAATTCCTGTAATGATCCGCATCATGACGGCTCCTCCCCGTGAAAATGGTGGTAAATTTTTTGGGCGTCCCCCCTGGGGATTCCCGCCTGCTCCATCTCGTTAACACCGGCACTACGGAGGCGGGAAATGGGCAGGCACTTCAGATACGCCTTTGCCTTTTTGGGTCCGATGCCGTGGATATCCTCCAGCTGAGAGCGTCTCAGGCTCTTGCCCTTAGCCCCCATCACAGATTTTACTGCGATGCGGTGCACCTCCTCCTGCAGCTTGTAGATAAACACGTACACGCTGCCCTCGGTGGCAATAGACAGCTCTCTTTCTCCGTCCGTCAGGCATCTGGTCTTGTGGTAGGCATCCTTCACCATACCGAAGACGGGAATGGTTATCCCCATCTCCTCCATGACGGCACGCACTGCATGCACCTGTCCCACACCTCCGTCTAAGAGGATCAGGTCAGGGGTCTGACCCAGAGAGGGGGTGCCGTCCCCCAGATGGGACAGTCTGCGGGTCAGCGCCTCCCGCATGGCACCACAGTCGTCCACTCCCTCCAGGGTCTTCATGCGGAAGGTGCGGTACTGGCCGTTTTGCAGCTTGGTGCCATAGCTCACCGCCATAGCGGCGGTGATATATTCCTTTCCCAGCTGGGAAATATCGTATGCCTCAATGCGATGGGGTGGCTTCTCCAGCCCCAGCAGCTCGCCCAGACGCTCTGCGGTCTTGTCTTCTCTGGCACATTCGGCAAGATAGGTCTCACCCCTGTTTTTTGCGTTGGTGTATGCCATTTGGCATTGCTCTCTGGCTCTGCCTCGCTGGGGGCAGCGCACCGTCACACGGCTCCCCTTCTTTTGGCTGAGATAGTCGGACAGCACCTGACAGTCCTCCTCCGTGCCGCTTTCTAACAGCACCTCACGGGGCAGTGCCTCGGAATCCTCATAAAAGGACACGATGGCAGACAGGGCATCCTCCCCCGTTTCCTCCATGGCGGCGGTCATTAGAAACTCCTGCTTACCCAGCAGCTTTCCCTCTCGCACGTTCAGCACCGCCAGAGTGCTGCAAATATCCCCGTGCCACAGGGCGAAGATGTCTCTATCTTCTTTTTCGTCCCCTACCACCTTCTGCTTCTCGTCCAGACGGCGCAGGGCGGTGAGGGCATCACGGTACAGGGCAGCCTGCTCATATTTTTGTGCCCGGGCAGCCTCTCCCATTGCCTCCGTCAGCTGCTTTTCGGTGTGGCGGATATCCCCCGCCAGCACCCCCTCTGCCCCACGGACCAGGGACAGATAGTCCTCCCGCTTCACCTCTCCCGTACAGGGGGCGACGCACCGCCCGAGGGAGGCGTATAGACAGGGCCTCTCCTTGCCGATGTCCTTTGGGAAAGAGCGGCGACAGGTGGGCAGAGAGAAAATACGGCTCAGGGTATCCACCACCTCGTGGGCGGTGGCGGAGGAGGAATAGGGGCCAAAGTATTTTCCCTTGTCCCCCCCTCTTTGCCGTGTCACTACCAGGCGTGGATACTCTTCGTTTGTCACCTTGATATAGGGATAGGACTTTGCATCCTTCAGGCGGATATTATAGTGGGGGGCGTACTTTTTGATCAGGGTGTTTTCCAGGGTCAGTGCCTCCATCTCCGTATCACAGAGAATGTAGTCAAAGTCCACCACCCGACTGACCATCTTTTGGGTCTTCAGGTTTTTGGGTCCGTTTAGGAAATAGGAGGACACACGGTTTTTCATTTTCCGTGATTTTCCCACGTAGATCACGTTTCCCTCCCCATCCCGCATGAGATACACCCCGGGGCATAGGGGCAGGTCTGCCGCCTTACGGCGGAGGGCTTCCAGATTTTTCTCCATAGGCGGCTCCTTTCTCTTTTTGGGGAAGTGTTTTTTCTATTGTATCACCTTGTGGGGGGGTTGTCAATTTCCCCCTTTGCTCCCCGTCTTTTCCTTTTAGGTGTGTACAAAACGAACAAAAAGCAGGAAAAGGCAGGTTTTATTTTGCACATATCGCCGATTTTCTTTTATCAAAAAAGGGAAGATATTGATTTACCCTGCCCTCTTATGGTAAACTTAAGCCACCAACCGTATATTACGGAATAGTGAGGAGCATCCATGACCACACGCACTGTTGAAATTACTAACAATATCGGGCTGCACGCCAGTCCCGCCTCCTTCTTTATTCAGCAGGCATGCACCTTCCAGAGCAGCATCTGGGTTGAAAAGGGCGACCGCCGTGTGAATGCCAAGAGTCTTCTGGGCATCCTGTCCATGGGTATTCGTCAGGGCGAGGAGATCACCCTGATCGCTGACGGTGCCGACGAGGCCGCCGCCGTTGACGGCCTGGCAGATCTGCTGAAAAACAAGCTGACCAATTACTGATATATGAAGCCGCTGTGCCCACAGCGGCTTTTTCTTTGGCTCACCTATACTTGATTTTTTCCCCATTCTTTGTTATACTATGATAAAAGATTACATAGGAGGCGCCTGATATGCAATTAGGGTATATGGTTTTGTCCCATATCGACCCCTCCGGGCTGCCCCTGTTGGTGCTGAGTGGCGTGGCAGTGCTTTTGGTGCTGCTGTGCTTTGGGATACCCGCTCTCCTTCGCCACCGTCGCCACGACAGAGCACTGAAAAGAGAGGCGGAGACCGAGCTGACGCCCCCGCCCCCCTCCGCCCTGGTGGCACCCGTCGCCGTCATTCCCGAGGAGGCGCTTCCCCGCCCCAGGGAGGGTGTATTTATGCCCATCCCCGCCTCTGCCATGCTGGTGGAGGATCTGGTGTGTGAGAAGCGTGATGGCGTCCGTGTCCGTGGCTTTATCCGCCTGGAGGATGCAGATAAGTATCTCAGCGACGCCGCGGCAGAGCATCTGATCGCCCGTCTGCCCGCCACCGCCCCCGTAGGCGGTACCGCCGCCACCGTGTATACGGACATTTTGGGGGAGACCTTTTCTGCCGGCTCCTACGTGGATCTGGCGATCCTAAAGAAGCTGGGGCTGGTGCCCCCCACCGCCGCCCGCCTGGCGGTATGTGGCAGAGGGTGTCTGAGAACCCCCCTCTACGTCTGTGCCGCCCACTTTGATATGGCGGCTGTCAAAATGCTGAGCCTTACGGGTGGCAGAGCAGCATGCCTTACCGAAGGCGAGAATGCGAACCCACCCCTACGTAGCTAAAGGAGACTAAAATGAGTCAAGAAAAGCTGAATGCCCTCTCCCCCGAGGAGGAGTCGGCGCGGGAAGCCATGCGAGAATACGTAAACGCTCTGCCCTACACCTGGCATAAAAAGCCTGTGTACGAGGCAGTGAAGCGTTTTTTCGACGTTCTCCTCTCCGGACTTCTGCTACTGGTTATCTGGCCCGTATATCTGCTGATCGCACTGCTGATCAAGATAGACGATGGCGGCAAGGTGTTTTATACCCACCGCCGTGTAGGTCGGGGTGGCAAGCCCATTGGCATCCATAAATTCCGCAGCATGAAGCAGAATGCAGACCGTCTGGAGGATATGCTGACCCCCGAGCAGCTGCACCAGTACTACACTGAGTATAAGATCGATAACGACCCCCGTATCACCAAGATCGGCTCCTTCCTCCGCCGTACCAGCCTGGATGAGCTGCCCCAGATCTGGGATATCTTCACGGGGAAGCTCTCCATCGTAGGCCCCCGCCCCCTGGTAGAGACCGAGATCGAGATGTATTTTGATAAAAAGGACACCTTCCTCTCCGTAAAGCCCGGCCTCACCGGCTACTGGCAGGCATACGCCCGCAACGACGTTGGCTACGCCAAGGGCGAAAGACAGGAAATGGAGCTGTTCTATGCAGAAAAGCGTAGCCTGCTCCTGGATATCAAGATCTGCTTCAAGACCGTTTTCTCCGTCCTGGGCAGAAAAGGCGCAAAATAAAAGGAAACGAAAAAGCCCCCGTTCGGGGGCTTTCTTTTTTTGATTTTGCGTTACAGAGAGATTTTAGCCAGGCCGGCCTCGGAGGTCTCCTTATAGGAGGGGGACAGATCTCTGCCCGTTTCCCGCATGGTATGGATCACGTTATCCAGAGAAATCTTGCGGGAGTCCCACAAAAAGCTGGCGAGGCTGACGGCGTTGATGGCCCGCATGGCAGCCACCGCGTTCCGCTCAATGCAGGGAATCTGCACCAGTCCGCAAATGGGGTCGCAGGTCAGTCCCAAATGATGCTCAATAGCAATCTCTGCGGCATATTCGATCTTATCTACACTCAGGCCGAAAAGCTCTCCCAGGGCGGCGGCCGCCATAGAGCAGGCACTTCCGATCTCCGCCTGGCATCCACACTCGGCACCGGAAATAGAGCCGTTGGTTTTAATCAGGTTTCCCACCACTCCTGCGCTCATCAGGGCGCGAATAATTTCCCCGTCGCTGCAGCGATGCTTCTGCTGCTGATAATACAGCACCGCAGGCACCACCCCTGCCGCACCGCAGGTGGGGGCGGTCACGATGACCTCACCCGAGGCATTCTGCTCTCCCACCGCGAAGGCAAAGGCACAGACCATGCGGTTCTCCCGTGTCTCCGGGGTCTCGTCGATGTGCTGCTGGCCGTACAGCTGCCGTGCCTTCTTTTGCACCGATAGCCCGCCGGGCAATATCCCGCTGTCGTCAAGACCCCGACGGATGGCTGCCTTCATGGTCTGCCATACCTCCTCCATATAGGATAGGAGGTCAGTCCCCTCCTGCTCCAGCACGTATTCCCACAGACGGATAGACCGTGCCTTGCATTCCGCAGCAATCTGGGCAAAGGTATGTTCACGGTACACGTCGTGGGTATCCGTCCGGGTCTGGTTTTCAAAGAGGATACTGCCGCCGCCAATACTCATAGCTCGGCTTCTGCCCAGCTCCTCCTCTCCCCGATAGGCAATCAGGTCCAGGGTATTGGGATGGGGGATGTCCCGCTCTCCTTCCCGGAACTCTACGGTGCAGGGGTAGGGCGAGAGGGTCTTCTCTATCACACGGTCGGTACAGTGGCCCCTCCCCGTCTTGGCAAGAGAGCCGTAAAGAATGGCCCCAAAGCGGTCTGCCCCCGGGTAGCGTGCCATAAATTCCTTGCATGCCTTCTCGGGCCCCATGGTGTGAGAGCTGGAGGGTCCACAGCCGATTTTATACAGCTCCCGCAGGCTCTTCATGCCCCGGGGTGTCTTTTTTTCGTTCATTTTTTCTCTCCGATTTATCTTTTCCCCTCTATTATAGACCAAAAGGGGAAAAAAGAAAAACGGGCGTTCGCCCGTTTTTCTGATGGCTTATACTCTCTCTACTTTTTGAGAGCGCAGGCAGCGAGAGCAAACGTACATGCTCTGATGCGTGCCGTTCACTACGGCCTTTACCCGACGAATGTTGGGCTTCCAGG
>JAZORW010000153.1:0-2936 GCA_045656805.1 Eubacteriales bacterium
GATGGCGGTGGAGGAGCTGTTTTTCAACACCAACATCACCACGGGTATTAAGGTGGCAGAGGCAAGAGGCATTATCCTGCTGTGTGCCCGTCAGCACGGTCTCGGCATTGCGGAATATACCCCCCTGCAGGTCAAGCAGGCAGTGGTGGGCTACGGTCTGGCTGAAAAGAAGCAGGTGATCGCCATGGTGACCTCTATTCTAAAACTAAAATCGGCACCCAAGCCTGACGATACTGCCGACGCACTGGCAGTGGCACTTTGCCATGGGCAAAGCAGGGCATCCGGGCTGGCGGCGTACTATAACAAGTGAGGACGTAGGATATGTGGATTTGTGATAACTGGAAGGATTATGAGCTGATAGATACCTCCTCCGGCGAAAAACTGGAGAGATGGGGAAGATATACCCTGGTGCGTCCCGACCCCCAGGTCATTTGGAATACACCCAAGGAGCATCCCCTGTGGGATAAGGCGGACGCCTCCTATCGCCGTTCAAAGTCCGGCGGCGGTGCATGGAGCGAGAACCGCCTGCCTGAGAGATGGACGGTGGGCTACCGTGACCTGAAATTCTCCATTCGTCCCATGGGCTTTAAGCATACTGGGCTATTCCCCGAGCAGGCAGTGAACTGGGATTGGTTTTCCCGCCTGATTCGTGAGGCAGGCAGACCCATTCGTGTGCTGAACCTGTTTGCCTATACCGGCGGTGCCACCGTGGCAGCTGCCAAGGCCGGAGCCTCCGTTTGTCACGTAGATGCGGCAAAGGGAATGGTGGCAGCGGCTAAGGAAAACGCCCTGCTTTCCGGATTGGGAGATGCTCCCATTCGGTATATCGTGGACGATTGCCGTAAGTTTGTAGAGCGGGAGATCCGCCGTGGAAACCGCTATGACGGGATCATTATGGACCCCCCCTCCTACGGCCGTGGACCTACGGGGGAGGTGTGGAAGATCGAGGAAAATATTGACGCACTGGTAGAGCTGGTGTCCGGTGTTTTCAGTGAAAATCCCCTGTTTTTCCTTTTGAATTCCTACACCACAGGTCTCAGTGCCTCCGCTATGAAGTATATTACCGCCCTTCGTATCGGAGAGCGTTTTGGTGGGGTAACAGAGGCGGACGAGATCGGTCTGCCTGTGTCTAATACGGGTCTTGTTTTGCCCTGTGGCTCCAGCGTACGCCACACCTTTGGAGGGAAGCATGAGTGAACTGATAAGGTGTGAGAATCTGACCTTTTCCTACGATGAGGAAAAGGGTGCCCTCGCACATCCTGCCCTCTATCACGTGAATTTAGTGGTGGAAGAGGGAGAATACGTGGCGGTTCTGGGGCATAATGGCTCCGGGAAATCCACCATGGCAAAGCTATTTAATCAAATCCTCACCCCCACTGAGGGACGGCTGGTCATAGGTGGAAAAGACGTGACGGCAGAGGATTTTGGTGAGGACGATCTATTTGCCCTGAGATGTCAGGTAGGAATGGTGTTCCAAAATCCTGATAACCAGATGGTAGCCACCACGGTGGAAGAGGACGTGGCGTTTGGACCCGAAAATCTGGGTCTTCCCAGAGAAGAGCTGCGTCGCCGTGTAGACGATGCCCTGGAGTGCGTGGGCATGACCGAATATGCACGCCACGCCACTCATAAGCTGTCGGGTGGGCAGAAGCAGCGTGTGGCGATCGCGGGTATTATTGCCATGATGCCTAAGTGCATCGTGTTTGACGAGTCTACCTCTATGCTGGACCCCCTGGGCCGCCAAGAGGTAATGGAAACCATGGAACGGCTGAACCGAGAGAGAGGGATCACCATTCTGCATATCACCCACTATATGGACGAGGCTGCACGTGCAGGCCGTGTGATCGTAATGGAGGCGGGCGAGGTGCGTATGGACGGCACCCCACGGGAGGTCTTTTCCCGTGTGGAGGAGATGCGATCTCTGGGGCTGGAGGTGCCTCAGGTAACCGAATTGCTATATGAACTGCGCCAGCTGGGATATGATCTACCCGAGGATTGCCTGACGGTAGAGGAGGGTGCAAACCATCTTTTGAACCTCTGGAAAAAAGGAGGGGATAAGGTATGAAGCCGGAATACGTTCTTGAACTAAAGCAGGTATCCTATACCTACGGCAAAGGTACCCCCTTCTGTAAGAAGGCGCTGGACAACGTGAGTCTGGGCTTTGAGAAAAAGAAGATCACGGGCCTCATCGGTCACACGGGCAGCGGTAAATCCACCCTGGTGCAGATGCTGAACGGGCTTTTGCGCCCCGACGAGGGCGAGGTGCTGCTGGAGGGCGTGAACATCTGGGAGAAACCCAAGGAGATCCGCTCCGTTAGGTTCCGGGTGGGGCTGGTGATGCAGTATCCTGAATATCAGCTCTTCGATGAAACGGTACGCTCTGATATTGGCTTTGCTCTGCGCAATATGGGGCTTTCTCCTGAGGAAATCGAGGCGCGCGTCCTTGAGGTGGCACGCTTCGTAGGCCTTAGTGAGGACGTGCTGGATAAATCCCCCTTTGACCTGTCCGGCGGACAAAAAAGGCGGGTAGCCATTGCGGGTATTTTAGCCATGCGTCCCAAGGTGCTGGTGCTGGACGAGCCTGCGGCAGGTCTGGACCCCAAGGGTAGAAAAGATATTTTAGGCGGACTGTGTCAATACCGTGATCAGTATGATGCCGCCGTGGTTTTGGTATCTCATAGCATGGAGGATATGGCAGCCTACTGTGACAACGTGGCTGTGCTCAGCGATGGAAAGCTGTTCGACGTCGGTACCACCTCTCAGGTGTTTGGCAGAGGTGTAGAACTGACTAAGGTAGGACTGGACGTTCCCCGCATTTCCCATCTGTCCTCTCTTTTAAGAGAGGGCGGTATGCCAATTGAGGGTGACCTATATACGGTTGCCAACGTGCGGGATGCCCTGACTCGGGTGCTGAGAGGGGAGGTGGAGAAATGATC
>JAZORW010000154.1:0-1616 GCA_045656805.1 Eubacteriales bacterium
TGCCCGCTGTGAGGCAGGCAGTGGGGAAAGAGAACGTCTTTTCCGTGCCGCCGCAGAGGCCCTGTGCGACTAAAGGAGAACGATTATGGAAGGATCCTTTGTACTGAAAAACGTCCTGATCCCCTCCTTCGATACTCTGACCACAGAGCCGGGGGATGTGTATGTGGAAAAGGGACGCTTTGCCGAAATTGCCCCCTCCATTGACCTGCCCTGCAAGGTGGTGGACGGAAAGGGCATGCTCCTCCTGCCCGGTATGGCAGATATCCACACCCACATGGTCCAGAGCCTGACCAAAGGCCCTCTGGACGACCTGAATATTACGGACTGGCTGGGAAAAATGCTCAAGACCCAGTGGTCCCTCAGTGAAGAAGAATGGTACTACGGTGTGCTCCTTGGCTGTCTGCAAAGTCTGCGCAACGGTGTCACCGCTGTCAACGAAATGACCTACTTCCCCCACATTGATGCGGTGGTGCAAGCATACCAAGATGCGGGCATCCGTGCCACCTTCGGCATCGGTGCCACGGACATTGCGGAAAACGATCAGGTGAAGGTCACAAGCATCGACGAATGTCTGCGACAGGCAGAGCTTCTCTATGACCGCTGGCACGGCAAGGGTCTCCTGCGGACTGCCGCAGTTCCTCAGGGTCGCCCCGCCTGTACGGGAGAACTGATGGTGGCTCTGAAGGACTTTGCCCGTGAGCGCGGTCTGGTATATCACACCCATCTGGCAGAGGGTAGCTTCGAGACCGATCGCATCCGTCAATGGACAGGGCGCGGAGAGGCAGAGGAACTGCACCATCTGGGGGTTTTGGACGAGAACACCATTCTGGCACACTCCATCTGGCTGTCCGACGAAGAAATTCAGCTTCTGGCAGACACCCGTGCGGTAGTTGCCCACTGCCCCAGCACCAATATGAAGTTAGCAGACGGCGCCCCCAGAATCGCACAAATGCGGAAAGTCGGTGTCCGTGTAGGCTTCGGCTGTGACGGAGAAGCCTCCAGCGCCAACCGCGACCTGCTGAGAGAGGCACGGCACGGAAGCTATCTGCAAAAGGTACTGACCTTGGATGCCACTGCCCTGCCTGCAAGCGAGTGTTACCAAATGCTCACCTCCGAGGCTATGGAGGCTTTAGGCTACAAGGATCTGGGCAAGATCCGGGTAGGCTATCAGGCAGATTTCTCCTTGGTAAAGCCCGATGCCCTGAGCACCACCAACCGCCGTCGCATCCTGACCAACCTGCTGTATGCAGGCAACGGCGAGCAGATCCACAGCGTCTACGTGGCAGGCAAGCCCGTACTGGAAGAGGGTAAATTCCTGAAGCATGATATAGGAAGGATTTTAGAGCAATGCGAGAAGATCCTCAGCAAAATCGAAGAACGGATGTGATCTACGAGGACAGCCGTCTTCTGGTATGCCTCAAGCCCTGCGGGGTTCTGGCCTGCAGAGATGCCTCGGGAAAATTGAGCATGAATGAGCTTCTGGCCCCCCGTGAGGTCTACCCCGTCCACCGCTTGGACAAGGAGGTTACGGGGCTCATGGTCTTTGCCAAGGATCCCCAATGTGCCGCCCACCTGTCTCAGCCGGAAAACCTGATAAAAGAATACCGCGCCCTGTG
>JAZORW010000155.1:0-5952 GCA_045656805.1 Eubacteriales bacterium
TGTATGGTGCTTTTGGTAAGTTCACCGCCCTGGGGGGGCTGAACCTGTCGGATATCGACCGCATTATGATCACAGGCGTGGGTGCCTCGTATGCAGAAACCTCTATTTACGGACTGCCCTGCACCCGGGTGGAGGAATTCCGTGCCATCGGCCTCGGGGGCCTGTACCTTTCCGGGCTGAAGGAGGCCATCGTTGTCAGCATGGGCACCGGCACAGCCCTGGTACACGCCAAGGAGGGGCAGAACGCCAGCTATCTGGGTGGCACCGGCGTGGGTGGAGGTACCCTGGTGGGACTCTCTAAGCTGCTGCTGAAGATGGACTCTATCGACCATATCCAGGCTCTGTGTGAGGAGGGTGACCTCTCCAATATCGACCTGCGGATCGGCGATATAATGCGTGGCGGCGATATGGCGAAGGAAATGACTGCCTCCAACTTTGGCAACCTGTCCGACATCGCCAGCAAGGCAGATATTGCCCTGGGTCTGACCAATATGATTTTTGAAACCGTGGGCATGATGGCGATCTTTGCCGCCCGTCACCACAATCTAAAGGATATCGTCCTGACGGGTAACCTGTCTGCCTACCCCAAGGCTCGCACCACCTTTGCCGCCCTGTCGGATATGTTCGGGGTCAACTTTATCATTCCCGAAAACTCTCAATTCTCTACTGTGATCGGTGCCGCCCTGTGCGGTGAGGCACAGGCATGAACATCCTGCGGTTTTTAGTCCCTAAGAGCAGCGTGGCATACGTGCTGAGTGACAGCACGGTCAGGCAGGGGCTGGAGAAGCTCCGCCACCACGACTATTCCGCCCTTCCCGTTCTTCACCCGGACGGCACCTATGCCGGGGTAGTGAGAGAGCGCGAGTTTCTCCACCTGATCCTGGAGGAGGGCTTTCCCTCTCTTGAAAAGCTGGAGGACCTCCCTCTCGCACCTTTAGTGCGACAGATCAACCCACCCGTGCGTAACTCTGCCACAATGGAAGAACTGCTGGAGCGGGTTGCCGAGCATAATTTCGTCCCCGTCACCGACGACCGTGGGTGCTTTATCGGCATTATCCGCCGAAAGGAAATTTTCCGCTATTTCTCACAGGCATATCTTTCGGGTGGGGAAAAATAATTTTCCCCCCTCTTTTTTTTGCACGCGGGTATTGCAATTTCCTTTTTTTGTGTTATAATAATTTACGGTATAATTATGGTAGTGTAAGAGTGGGCTTCGGTTCACTCTTAATTTTGTATGAGAGGAGCCACTATGGCGAAAGCAAATATTGCCACCCTGGTAACCGAGCTGATCACCCCTACGGTAGAGGCACTGGGCTTCCAGGTATGGGACGTAGAATACGGTAAGGAGGGTGCCGACTATCACCTGACGGTGACCATCGACTCTCCCAACGGCGTTGACATCGAGGGCTGTGAGGCTGTGCACCGTGCCATTGATCCCCTGCTGGACGAGGCAGACCCCATTGAGGACAGCTACTATCTGAACGTTTCCTCCCCCGGGCTGGAGAGGAGCCTCCGCACCGACGCACACATTCTGGCGTCTATAGGTCAGAGATGTGAGGCAAAGCTGTTTGCACCCCTGCAGGGCACCAAGACCCTGAGAGGTACCCTTTCCGCCTACGAGGGTGGAGAGATCACCATGGAAACCGAGAAAGGCACCGTTAAGGTTGCCCGTGCCGACGTTTCCAAAATGAAAATTTTGTTTTTTGATTAATTTGTACGCATAAAAGAAAGGATTTTTCCCATGAACGCAAAATTATTCGAGGCCCTGGCTGAGCTGGAATCCACCAAGGGCATTCCCATGGATTACATGCTGGAAAAGATCGAGGGTGCGCTGATCAAGGCTATCGAGCGTGAGGTTGGTCCCACCGCCCGCGTGCGTGTGGTGCTGGACCCTGTGAAGCGGGATATGAAGGTATTCCGCCAGAGAGAGGTGGTTGAGGAGGTTGTTGACCCCGACTGCGAAATTTCCCTGGAGGATGCAAAGGCACTGTCTAAGCGGAATAAGCTGGGTAGTGTGGTAGAAACCAAGATGGCACCCGATACCTTCCGCCGTCTGTCTGCCACCGCAGGTAAGCAGATCATTATTCAGGCCATCCGCGAGGCGGAGAGAAACAACATGGCCCGTGCCTATGAGAATAAGCGTGAGAAGCTCATCGTTGCCACCGTCTTCAAGGTGGACGATATGTCCGGTGACCTGACCCTGGAGACCGCAGACGGCATGGTTCGTCTGCCCAGAAGCCTGCAGATGCCCACCGACGATTTCCGTGTAGGGGAAAAGCTGAAGGTGTACGTTTCCGAGGTGCGTAGCGTAGACACCCGCGGTCCCATCGTAGACCTTTCCCGTGTGCATCCCGGCTATGTAAAGTGCCTGTTCGAGTCTGAGATCCCCGAGATCGCAGACGGCACCGTAGTGATCGCCGGCGTTGCCCGTGAGGCAGGCAGCCGTACCAAGATCGCCGTATATTCCACCGACGAGAACGTAGATCCCATCGGTGCCTGCATCGGTAACCGCGGTATGCGTATCAACGCCATTCTGAACGAGCTGGGCAACGAGAAGATCGACATCATCCGTTACCATGAGGATCCCGCCGAGTACATCCGTGAGGCACTGTCCCCCGCTGAGGTTCTGGGCGTTACCATTGACGGTGAGCGTACCTCCCGTGTAACCGTTGCCCCCGGTGAGCTGTCTCTTGCCATCGGTAAGGAAGGGCAGAATGCCAAGCTGGCAGCCCGCCTCACCGGTTACAAGATCGACATTAAGGCGTAAAGTATGGCCGGCAAGCAACCTTTACCGACACGCAAGATCCCCCAGCGCCGCTGCATCGGCTGTGGGGAGCGGTTTGCGAAGCTGGAGCTGATCCGTGTGGTACGCACACCTGACGGCGATATCCGTCTGGACCGTACCGGGAAGCTCTCGGGTCGCGGTGCCTATCTCTGCCATAAGGCAGAATGCTTAAGGCGGGCACAAAAGGCAAACCGACTGTCGCAAAACCTGGATTGTGAGATCCCGGTGGAAATTTATTCAAAGCTGGAAGCCGAGCTTACACAAAATGTGTGAGAGGGCTACCTGTACAGTCACCGAGCGTTTTTTCGGAATGCTGGGGATGGCGAGACGGGCTGGAAAAACGGTGCATGGCACCGATATGATCTGTGAAAGGATGCGGGCAAGGAGTAAGCCCGTCCTGGTCATTGCCTCTCACGAAGCCTCCGAAAGAACACGGCTACGACTGCAATACAAATGCGAATTTTACAACGTTCCCTTTTTAGTCGCAGAGGTTACCGCCCAGCGACTGGGGCAGCTGTGTGGGTGTAGCGTAGTGGCTGCCGTGGCAGTCACGGATGCAGGACTGGCCCAAGAGCTGCAAAGAGAATGTAAGTAAGACGAAAGGATTCCCCGGGGTGGGGAACGGCCGAGGGGTCGGGGCGAACGATATGCCAAAGATTCAAAGCATTGCAAAGGATTTTAACCTGAAGACAAAGGATATTATTTCTTTGCTGAAGGAATACGGTCTGGAAAAGAACGTGAGTGGCTCTCTTGAGGGGGACGAATATAATCTGTTCCTGGAGGTGCTCACCTCCTCTAACCAGCTGGAAAACATTATGGACTATATGCAGGGCAAGGCTACCCTCGTCAGCGACCGTCCCAAGGAAGTCGCCCCTGCCCCCAAGGCTGCACCCAAGAAGGAGCCTGCCCCTGCACCTGTAGCACCCAGAGCTGAGAAGGCTCAGCCTCCCAAGCAGCAGGAGAAGCCCCGGGCACCCAAGCAGGAGGAGCCCCGCTATACGGTGCCCACCGACCGCCGCCGCCGGGAGGAGGCACCCAGAGCTGAGAAGCCCCAGGCAACTAAGCCTCAGGCCCCCAAGAAGCCCATTGACCAGGCTGAGCTGAGCCGCCGCATGGAGCAGTTCCGTGCAGAGAGAGCTACGGATGCCGCAAAGCAGGCACAGGAGAGGGCAGCCGCCAAGGCAGCCGAGACCCCCTCTGCCCCTGTTATGCCCGCTAAGGAAAAGAAGGCACCCCAGCCCCAGGTAAAGAAAGAGGTCAAGATCATTCAGAAGAAGGAGCCTGTGGACCGCTTCAGCCGCTTTGATCCCAAGCAGCAACAGCAGGCACAGAAGACTCCCAAGAAGCAGGAGAAGGCAAAGGAGGAACGCTCCAACCGCATTCTGCTGAACACCAACACCACAGGTGGCGACACCGAGGTGGTGATCACCACCCCCAAGGTACGTGTGGTAGATACCCGTACCACCCAGGTGGATCTGTCTAAATATGATGATCATGCATACGATTCCCGCTATTCGGGTGGCAACAGCGACCTGCAGTCCTCCCGTCAGAAGCTGAAGAAGCAGGACAACAGGGGCCAGAGCCGTGCCTCCAAGGAAAAGGAGCGTGCCGCACAGGAGCGTATGCGTCAGCAGATGGAGCAGGCAAGACGGAAGCAGCTGGAGATCCAGGTGCCCGACTCTATCACCGTAGGTGAGCTGTCCTCCCGTATGAAGAAGACCTCCGGCGAGGTGATTAAAAAGCTGATGATGATGGGCATGATGGTGTCCGTCAATCAGGAGATCGACTTTGACACCGCATTCCTGGTAGCAGAGGAGCTGGGCGTAAAGGTAACCAAGGAGGTTGTGGTTACCATTGAAGAGCGTCTGTTCGAGGCTGACGAGGATAAGGCAGAGGATCTGTCCGAGCGTAGCCCTGTTGTCTGCGTGATGGGTCACGTTGACCACGGTAAGACCTCCCTCCTGGACGCCATCCGTCACACCCAGGTAACCAAGGGTGAGGCCGGTGGTATTACCCAGCACATCGGTGCCTACCGTGTCAACGTAAAGGGCAAGGATATTACCTTCCTGGATACCCCCGGTCACGAGGCGTTCACCGCAATGCGTGCCCGCGGTGCGCAGGCAACCGATATTGCCATTCTGGTAGTAGCCGCTGACGACGGTATCATGCCCCAGACCGTTGAGGCAATCAACCACGCCAAGGCTGCAGGCATTGATATTATCGTAGCCATCAATAAGATGGATAAGCCTCAGGCAAATCCCGACAACGTAATGCAGGCACTGACCCAGCACGAGCTGGTGCCCGAGGCATGGGGCGGTGACGTGATCTGCGTTCCCGTTTCCGCTCTCACCGGTATGGGTATTGACGACCTGCTGGAGAACGTTCTGCTGGTGGCCGAGGTGAAGGAGCTGAAGGCCAATCCCAACCGCCGTGCAAAGGGTCTTATCATTGAGAGCCGCCTGGATAAGGGCCGTGGTCCCGTTGCCACCGTCCTGGTGCAGAACGGTACCCTCCATGCAGGTGACGTGGTCATCGCAGGCACCGCCGTAGGCCGTGTCCGTGCTATGGTCAACGAGAGAGGTCAGGCTGTGAAGGTGGCCGGTCCCTCCGTTCCCGTAGAGATCACGGGTCTGGCAGAGGTTCCCTTTGCCGGAGACGAGTTCAACGCCGTTGAAGATGAAAAGATGGCACGCGACCTGGCAGAGCAGCGCCGTGACAGTGCAAAGCAGGAAGAATTCAAGGCAGCCGCCAGAGTCAACCTGGATGAGCTGTTCAACCAGATCTCCGAGGGCGTTAAGACCCTGAATATTATCGTAAAGGCTGATGTGGGCGGTTCCGCCGAGGCTGTGAAGCAGTCCCTGGTGAAGCTGTCTACCCCCGAGGTAAAGGTGAGTGTCATCCACTCTGCCGCCGGCGGTATCACCGAGGGCGACGTTATGCTGGCATCCGCCTCTAACGCCATCGTGGTTGGCTTTAACGTACGTCCCGACCGTACCGCACTGGAAAGTGCAGAGCGTCAGGGTGTAGATATCCGCACCTACCGTGTCATTTACGACTGTATCAATGAGGTAGAGTCTGCAATGAAGGGTATGCTGGCTCCCAAGTACCGTGAGGGGCTGCTGGGCCATGCAGAGGTACGCCAGACCATTCACGTACCCCGTGTGGGC
>JAZORW010000156.1:0-4286 GCA_045656805.1 Eubacteriales bacterium
CCCGAGATAATAAGAGGAGTTCTCGCCTCATCGATGAGGATGGAGTCCACCTCGTCAACGATAGCATAGGGGAAGCCTCTGCCGACCATAGCCTCTTTGTAAACGACCATGTTGTCACGCAGATAGTCAAAGCCAAACTCGTTATTGGTGCCGTAGGTAATATCAGCCCCGTAGGCAGCCTGTTTCTCCTGTCTGGACTGTCCATGTACCACCAGGCCCGTGGTCAGCCCCAGGAAGCCGTATACTCGGCCCATCTGCTCACTGTCACGGCGTGCCAGGTAATCGTTTACCGTCACGATATGCACGCCCTTACCCGTCAGCGCGTTGAGATAGGCAGGCAGAGTAGCCACCAGGGTCTTACCCTCACCGGTCTTCATTTCCGCAATACGCCCCTGGTGAAGCACGATGCCGCCCAGCAACTGCACGTGGAAGGGATACATGCCCAGCACTCTCTTATCCGCCTCACGCACGGTGGCGAATGCCTCGGGCAGAATATCGTCCGGGGTCTCTCCCTCTGCCAGGCGAGTCCGCAGGGTGTCGGTCATCCCACGCAGCTCCCCGTCCGTCATGGCAGCATAGGACTGTGCCAATTCTTCAATTCTGTCTGCCAGAGGCTGAATACGCTTCAGCTCCCGCTGGCTATAGGTTCCAAAAAGCTTCCCAAACAGTCCCATGAGGTCTCCTAAAATAAAGTATTTTTACTATTGTAACACATAATAGGGAAAATTCATACTGAAAAATGTAAAAATTTCCGCCGCCACCTTGACAAAGCCTAAAAGAGGGCTAAAATAAATGTAAATCACAAGGGGGTCTTATATGAAAGACATCAACATCGTCCTCCACTGCCCTGAGATCCCACAGAATACGGGGAATATCGCCCGCACCTGTGCCGCTACGGGTGCCGCCCTGCATCTCATTCGTCCCTTAGGCTTCACTATCGATGACAAGAAGCTAAAGCGGGCAGGGCTGGACTATTGGGATAAGCTGGATATCACCTATTACGACAGTCTGGAGGAATTTATGGCTCTCCACGGGGAGGAGCCTATCTTTTATCTGTCTACCAAGGCACCCCGTGCCTACACGGAGGTGAAATACCCCCGGGGGGTCTACCTGATGTTCGGCAAAGAAAGCGCAGGCCTGCCAGAGACCCTGCTGGAGGCAAATCCCAGCACTACCCTGCGGATCCCCATGCGGGAAAACCTCCGTTCTCTGAACTTATCCAACAGTGTCGCCATTGCTGTATACGAGGTGCTGCGACAAGGAAACTTTGAAGGACTGGAGGAGGCGGGACACCCCACCACCTTTGATTGGGAATAAAAGAGCCTCGGCACCGTGGTGCCGAGGGCTTTTTCTTTTTAGTTTCTGGATCTGCCCAGCAGACGAATCATATACAGGAAGATGTTTATAAAATCCAGGTACAGACGAAGGGCAAAATAAACAGATACGCTTTTTGCCTCCTGGGAGGAACGGTAGGTGTTCTCGTGATACTGCTTCAGTCTTTGGGTATCATAGGCGGTGATGCCCAAAAACAGCACCAAACCCAGACAGCAGATCATGGTCTCCATCAAGGTGCTGCCTACGAAGAAGCTAACCACGCTAAGGATCAGAAGCCCGATCAGCCCCACCAGAATGAAGCGTCCCCAGCCGGACAGATCCTTTTCGGTCTGATACCCCATAATAGAAAGCAGGCCGAAGGAAAGGGCGGTGGCGGCAAAGGTCAGGCAGATGGTAGTCATCTCATACAGGGCGAAGATATAGGAAATGGACAGCCCCGTCAGAATGGCGTACGCCACGAACATGGCAAGGACGGTGCCGTGCTTGGCACGGCCGATAGCGGAGGACAGAGCCATCACCGTCACCACCTGTGCCACCAACAATATCACCGCCAGGGGGAAGCTGAAGATCAGCTGTGGCAGAAAATAGGCAGACAGTGCGGCAGACAGAAAGGTGATAAACAGTCCACCCGCCATAATGCCGTAGGTCTTTTTCATACGGCGGACAAACTCCCTATCCCGCTCCTGATAATAGGTATCCTGGTAATAATGCATGCAATACTCCCATAGTGGATTTTATTTTAGTTTATCCTATAAAAATGAATTTCATGTAAGGGAGTTGTAAATGAGTTGTTAAGGAGGTCGCTTTTTTTGTCGAAAAAAGCCCGCCACGCGGGGCGGACTTTTTTTATCTGCTCATTTCTTCTCACATACGAAGAAGAAGGGGGAGGTGGGAGAATTGATAATTTGAATGCGGGTGACGCAGATGCTCTTTCTGTCCAGAGTGCGGAAATACCCGTCCAGCATCTCTCCCTCCAGCTCTCCCTCCAGATGCCCGGGGTATACGGCGATGAGGAGAATGCCGTCAGAGGCAAGCAGGTCGATGGCCGCCTCTACCGCAGGCATAGTGGTGCTACGCAGGGTGGTGATCTCCTTATGCCCCGACCCGGGCAGATAGCCCAGATTGAACATACCGGCACGAATAGGCTCCTTCACGAACTCACGGACCCTATCGTGGGAGGCGTGAATCAGGGTGTAATTTTCGGGGGCACCCTCTGCCTTTAGCTTAGCCCCGGTGCTTTCCAGGGCCGCCGCCTGAATATCAAAGGCATAGACGTGACCCGTCTCCCCTACGGTGCGGGACAAAAACAGGGTATCGTTGCCGTTCCCCATGGTGAAATCCACAGCGGTATCCCCCTCCCCCAGGTGGGCAAGGATAAACTGCTTCTGCAGCTTTAAAAGGTCTATCATATGGTTGTACTGTCCCATTGGGTCATTCCTCCTCCACCCCGTCGGCTGACACGTAGGCGGTATAGTTGGTAGAATAGGTCACGTACCCCGGCTTTGCGGCGGGGGGCTTCTTCACGTATCTGACCCGTGTATAGTCCACGGGCACCCCGCTTCCCTTTGCCTCTGAGAAGCGGGCGGCAAGGGTCGCCGCATAGGTATAATCCTCTGCTGGCGGCTCCTCCCCGTTGCAAAGCAGGATCACGTGGGAGCCTGCCATTCCCTTCACGTGGAACCACAGATCCCCCTTGGTAGCGGTCTGGAACGTCAGCTTATCGTTCTGCATATTGTTGCGTCCCACCAGCACCTTATAACCCGAGGGAGAGGTGTATTCACGGGGCAACAGCTTGATCTGCTTGGGGGAAGAATACCCCTTCATGCGGGAGGCATAGCCTGCACGGTATAGCTCCTCTCGGATCTCTGTCAGGTCGGTTTCAGTGGTGGCTCTGTCAAGGAAGCTACGCACACTACCCAGGTACTTCAGTTCATTTTCCCCCAGCTCCATCTGGTGGGAAAGGTATTCTCTGGCGTGCTTTGCCTTGGTATACCACTTATAGTATCTTTGGGCATTCTGTGCCCCCGTCAGCCGTCCATCCAGGGGGATGCGACGCAGGGGGGTGTTCTCCTCATAGAAATCCTCGGTTTCTAAAACCGTGTCTCCACGTTTTACCCGCCACAGATTGGCGGTCAAAAGGTCGCCCATTCTCTGCCACTCTTCCCCCTGGGCAGCCTGGGCATATTCCTCACGCTGTGCCTGCAGCTTTCGCCTGATTCTGCCCTCCGCCCTATCCAGAATGCCGAGAAGGTCGGCAGACCTCTGCCTCATCCTATCGCTCTTCTCACGGGTGGAGAAGCAGGCGTCCAGCAGCTGGGAGGGGGTGGAGAAGGACTGTACCTGCCCCTTCTCACCAAAATAGGAAAGGGGACGGTAGCAGAAATCCAGAACGCTTCCGCCCTGATCCAGCATCAGGGAGGGGGCATATTCGTGGCTCCGCACTGAGGCAAACCAACCCGAAAAGGCATTCCACAACGCCTCAGGCATAGCGGCGTACAGCCGTGTATCGCTCATACCCGTGGCGACAAAAGCAATCTCTCGTGCCACCTGTAGGGAGGTGCCCAGATAGGTGTCTACTATGAAACGGTCAATGGGGGTTTCCGGGTCTGCACCTGCCAGGGCAGAAAGGAACCCCTCTTTGGTTTCCTCTAGGGGCAGTCGCTTCTCTTGGGGGGGCGGTAGCTCATACTGCATCCCGGGCAGCAGCTGTCTGACACGGCTGGTGGAGAAATCCACGGCACGCAGAACCCCCAGAATACGGTCATCGTCGTTTAGAAGAATGAGGTTGGAGTATTTCCCCATTACCTCTGCCACCAGATGCTTCTGGGTAGGGTATCCCATCTCGTCATAGCCGGAGAAGGAAAGGCGGGCGATACGCTCGTATCCCACCTGCTCCACGCTCAGTAACTTGGCACCCCCCAGATGCTTTCTCAGCAGCATACAGAACATAG
>JAZORW010000157.1:0-3281 GCA_045656805.1 Eubacteriales bacterium
GCATTTGACTCCGGCGGTGTGGCGTCGGGTCCCATGACCGCCACCTTCCTTTTGGCACTGGCGCTGGGTGTGACGGATGCGGTGGGGGGCAATCCCATGACGGATGCCTTCGGCATGGTGGCACTGGTTGCCATGACGCCCCTGATCACCATACAGATTTTGGGTGTGGTCTATCGGCATAAGCTAAAGCAGGCAAGGCGTACGCCTATGGCAGAGCTGCCCCTGCGTGAAGAAGTGATCGAGCTGTGAGGTGTGGTATGCAAAAGATGTATTTACTCGTCGCCATTTCAACCCGCAGAGACAGAGAGGAGTTTCTCTCCCTCTTTTCCCGTCTGGGGGTTTCCCGGACCTACAGCCTGCCCTGTCGGGGTACGGTGCTGGCGGGCACCCGAGACCTTTTGGGTCTGGAGGATACCGAGAAGGCGGTGCACTTCGCCCCCATGCCCTTTAACGAGGCGTGCGAGGTGATGGACGCCCTGACCCACGAGGTGGGTATTGATCTGCCCCAGAAGGGCATTGCCCTGCTGATCCCCCTGAACGCAGTCAGCGGTATTACCGCCCTAGGACTGTGGGGTGGCGGACGGCAGGAGGACGAAATGAAAGGAGAACCCTTCCCCATGGAAACAGATAAGGAGCTAATCGTCATTGTTTGTGAAGGCGGGCATACCGAGGAGGTCATGCAGGCGGCACGCAGCGCCGGCGCAGGTGGAGGCACCGTTCTCCACGCCAAGGGTACAGGCACCGAAATGGCACAGAAATTCTACGGCATGACTCTGGCCGAGGAAAAGGAAATGGTGCTGATCGTTACCAAGACCGAATATAAGAAACGCATTATGCAGGCCATCTCTGACGCCGCAGGTCCCAGAACCCCTGCCAGAGCCGTGTCCTTCTCTCTGCCCGTCAGCCATACGGCAGGGCTGCGCTTCTTCGACGAGTGATGGGGGGGCGTAGTCCACTCACCACCCTCTGTTATCTCACGAGGGAGGGGGAGTACCTGATGCTCTACCGCAATAAGAAAAAAGAGGACGTCAACGGTGGAAAATGGATCGGCGTTGGCGGTCACTTTGAGGCGGGGGAGAGCCCCGAGGACTGTATGAAGCGGGAAATTCGCGAGGAGGTTGGGGTGACCCCCACCGCCTGGCGTGCCGTGGGTGTGGTGACCTTTGTCAGCGACGTATGCGAAACGGAATATATGCACCTATTCTCTGTCACAGACTGGCAGGGAGAGATAGGGGAATGCGACGAGGGCGAGCTGGCGTGGGTGCCTGCCTCTCGCATAGGGGAGCTGCCCACCTGGGAGGGGGATAAGATCTTCCTGTCCCTTATGGCAGAGAACCGCCCCTATTTTTCCCTGAAGCTGTGCTATCAGGGGGACACCCTGACAGAAGCCGTGCTGGACGGCACACCCATTCCCCTGAGATAAGGAGACGGTATGGCAAGAGAGCGTGTGGACGAATTTTTAGAGGCCTATAGGCGGCTGGAGGCGGTGGCAGGGAGGATCCTGCCCAAGGATAGTAAGGGTGGGGTGATCTCCCGCCTTCTCCGCCTGCCAAAGCTGGCACCCTATCGGGAGGAGCTGGACTGCTGCCGTGAGGTGAGAAACCTCCTGACCCACGAGGTGCGGGTAGGGGGCTCCCCCTCCGTTGTCCCCGGGGAGGGCATGGTGCCCTTCCTTGAAAAGATCATAGATCTACTAGAAAATCCCCCCCGCCTGCGTCAGCGTATGACCAAGAGGGAGCAATTATTCACTGTCGGTGAGGATTCTCCCGTAATGGCGGTGATGGAGGAAATGCGCCGTCGGGATCTGTCCCGTGTGCCCCTGCTGAAGGGGGGCGTGGTGAGAGGGATGTTTTCTTTGGATACCGTGTTCCGCGCAGTGCTGGACGGAGTAGTCATTGACGGTACCACCCCCATGTCCGCCCTGGCGGCACATCTGCCCCTGGACGCCTGTCCCATTACGGCGTACCGCTTTGTTCCCGGGGAAATGACGGTGGAGGAGGCAGAGGGGCTATACAACTCTGCCTACAGCCGCCGCAGTAAGATCCGTGCCCTGCTGGTCACCGCCACGGGGAGCCCAAACGAGCCCCTGGAGGGCATCGTCACCCCCTATGATCTGATTGGATAAAAAAAGAGAGCCCATGGGCTCTCTTTTTTCGGCTTTACCCCTTAGAGGGCTTTCCCACCAGACGCCGCAGGGCGTCACGGGTGAATAAACACAGCCGGCGTAGGGGATTGGGCATGCCCCACACTCTCACGTACAGGCGGTAGGAGAAGCGGGTGGGGGAGATAAACTTCTTCTTTTTGTAGTACCCGTCCATCACTGCCAGTAGGCAATCCTTTGGCACAAAGCGGTCGCTGTGGCGGCGGTTGTCCCCACGGGTTTCATACCCCTCGGGGGTCACGCGGATCACCCGATGCAGCACGTAGGCGCCCCCGGGGCGGTGAAACAGGATCACGTCCCCACGCTTGACCTCCTCCGTCGGGGTGCGTAGCACCACGGTGTTGCGGTGGGTCTTCAGCAGGGGAGCCATGCTGTCCCCTACGGTGGTGTAGTAGAGGACCCCGTTTTCCTTCAGGGCGGCTTCAAGGTGGAGGGGCCGGTCGGTCATGGAATCAGGCATCCGATGGACTCCAGCTGGGTCAGCAGGGCACGCACGTCAGTGCGGGCACGGGTTTCTTCCACACGGTAGTTTTCCAGCAGTGCCTTTACCAGGGCATCCTCGTCAGCGGATTTCTCCATCTGCTCTAAAAGAAATGCGGCGGTGGCAGACAGCTTCATCATGCCGTGCAGTACCTTTGCGGCCTCCCCGGTGGGGACAGCCACGGCACCGTCAGGGGTATGGTGAACCAAAAGGCCGGGAATCAGTTTCATTTTCTTTCCTCCGTCAGTCCCCGATGGGCAACGATGGCGGCCTCGGGGGAAATGTTACATGCCAGGGCGTACAGGGGTACCTGTGCCATCATGCGGTCCAGCAGGGTCAGGGTCTTCTTCATAAGGATGGGATCCCGGGGTCTCAGGGTCTGTCCCAAAAGGGTGCTGTATGCCTGGGCAGGGGCAATGGGAGAGATGCTGTTTTCTTTTCCGCGGGAGAGCAGGCAAATACCCTTCAGGGGCACCTGAATATTGGTGCTGAGGGCATGCTTTCCATCCCAGGGAGAGCCGCAGATATAGATGCCGTTTTCGGTGGCGTGGATCAGGGGCTTATCATCGTTTACCATGGTGACTGCGTCCCCGAACACCTGCCTCCACAGAGAGGCGTGGGTGGACTTTCCCGTGCCGG
>JAZORW010000158.1:0-1002 GCA_045656805.1 Eubacteriales bacterium
ATGACCCCCAGAGGTGCTACCGCACCCAGAGTGTAGCAGCCGATATCACCTGCCGCATGGAGATGCAGCTTATTCAGCACGGAGAATACGCTTCTGTGGGGGCAGCCGGGGCACAGAATGGGGGGACGGGCAGGTGCCTCAGCAGGTGCGGAGATGGCACTGTCCTTTCCATACAGCACACGGCGTAGCAGGTTAGCACTGTATTCGCCCTGACGGGTGAATACCTCCTTACCCTTTACAGAATAGCCCCAAGAGCGGACCTGTTCTTCAATCACGGGCTCCAGCTCTTCAAATACGTAAACCTCTTCCACCTGGGAGAGGAAGCTTTCAATCAGACCCTTGGGCAGGGGGTTGGTCATACCCAGCTTCAGCACGCTGGCGTTGGGGCAGACCTCCTTCACGTACTGGTAGGCAATACCGCCTACGATAAAGCCCAGCTTCTTATCGCCCATTTCCACACGGTTGATTGCCAGGGTGTCGGCATCACGGGTCAGGCGGGCTTCTCTCTCCTCAACCACCAGATGGCGACCAATGGCAGAGGCGGGCATCATTACGTACTTGGGGGCATTACGGGTGTAGACCTTATCCTCCACCTCGGTGCGGTCACACAGGGTCACTGCACTCTGGGAATGTGCCAGCTTGGTAGTGGTACGGACGATAACAGGGGTGTCGTACTCCTCGGAGATGGCGTAGGCCACACCCATAAAGTCCTTTGCCTCCTGGCTATCCGCAGGCTCCAGCACGGGCACGTGGGCTGCACGGGCGATCATACGGGTATCCTGCTCGTTCTGAGAGCTGGCCATACCGGGGTCGTCAGCCACCACCAGAACGGAGCCGCCACCCACGCCGGTGTAGGCGAAGGTGTACAGGGGGTCAGCCGCCACGTTCAGACCTACGTGCTTCATGCACGCCAGGCTTCTCACCCCTGCGATAGAGGCACCGATGGCAACCTCAGTGGCAACCTTCTCGTTGGGTGCCCACTCGGTATATACCTCGGGGTAG
>JAZORW010000159.1:0-2854 GCA_045656805.1 Eubacteriales bacterium
GTAGTAGGTAACGGGGGTTTCGGAAACGCCGAAGGGATATACGGCGTAGATCTTGTTATCTGCACCCAGGGTGTAGGTGATGGTGTAGGTCTGCTTACTATACTCTGCGAAGGAGCAGGAGATCCACTTCTCTTGGTAAACATCCTCGTTATAGATGTCCTTAAAGTAGTAGGTGCCCTTTTCCGTTACAGTGCCGTAAACAGGCAGGCTGATTCCCTGCTGATGCTGTCCGGAAATGCTGTAATATGCATAGTCCTGTCCATACACCTTACCGGTCAGTGCTGCGTTGGTATTGAGGTAATCCTCAAACTCAGTGATGGCACCGGAGCCGTCGGGATAGAATACGTATCCACCCTCAGCAATTCTACCGGTACCCATATAGGGCAGAATGGATACAGCGTTAACGATGTACTTAGACTCATCGTATACCAGGGAGGTGGCAGGCATAGATACCTGAACGCCGTCCTCGGTGATGGTATATTCCAGAGACAGATAGAATACAGGGTTATCTACCAGCTGAGGAGATACACCGGTCTCCTCCTCTGCCGCGGTAATGTCATCCATGGTGAAGTAGGGGGCGATGGAGCTGAACAGACTCTCGTACTTACGCAGCTGACGGGCAGTCAGTGTAGTATCCAGTGCGAAAATGCTGTTGATGTAATACTCGCCTTCCCAGTCACCGTGGGTGCCCTTCTGATCCAGAACGGGATAATCCGTCAGGTTCTGGGCATATACACTCCACTGGTTGGGGTAGGGTGCCTCTTCACGAGTTACGTTGTAGTATGCGGATACTTCAATATATACTGCGTTCAGAGAAACGAAGTCGTCAAACAGGGCAGACAGCTTCTCGGTACGGTCGTGGATCTTCCCTGTTCTTCTATAGTAGGTACCGTACTCGGTAACCATAATTCGCATCCATTCGTCGAATGCCTCAATGTTACCGTAAGTATATTCCTTACCATATTTATAAATAGTCTTATAAGACTCTTCCCAATCACGGCAGAACTGCTCGTAATCGAAAACGTTTGCATCGATATGCTCAGGGGCGGTAAAGCCGTTCTTTCTAAAGAACTCGTATACCTCCTCCACAATGCGGGTCTGCAGAGGCACCATGATCAGGTCCAGGTAATCCGAAGCCATGATACCGTAGGGCATTGCATAACGCTTCGTGGTGTCGCCCATAACGTAGTTCAGACGGATACCGTCCTTAATCTGTACGACCTCGATCTGACCACGCTTCGCAGCCTCGGTGAAGCTGTACATGGTGGTACCGGCCGTGGAAACGGAGGTGGTGCTTACGTACTCCAGCATGATCTGGCTCATGACCTGGGCACGGGTATTGGAGGTCATACCGTCCAGAGAATAGGGGTTAGAGGCGAGGATCTCACCGGTCTGAGTATCCTTCACATACACCTCACCGGTGTAGTTGTTTGCCCACAGTTCCTTGTTACCGGAGGTGGCGTACAGCTGCATATGCTCATCGCCGTCCAGCTTATCCTGGGCGGAGGCGTAGTTCTGATTCAGCACGCCATCAAAGAATTTTTCCAGATCCTCAACGGGGATGGTCATGATCACCTGTCCGTTTTCACGGGCGGAGGCGGTCAGAGGCAGCACCGCCAGGCAACCCACCAGGGTTGCCAGGATGAGTATAGTTGATACTAATCTTTTCATACGATCTCCTTTACTCGTCAAATGCGGTAGCCGATTTCTGTCGACAGGTCGGAAACAAACTTCACCATGTCACCAACCAAGCTGGCGAACAGGATGATAACGAACATAATGACACACATACATACGATGGTGCCCAGGCAGGTAACCACGTTCTTACCCAGGGAGTAGTCCTGTACCACCAGGGTACCGAAGAACACCAGGAAGCCTACCCAGACGAAGCCCAGAGTAGTTATCAGGGTTACGATGTTACCGCCACCGTTGCTAAGCACGTTGGTCAGAACGGTGCTAAGCACTAAGAATACAGGCAGGGGTGCCAGAGCATAGCTGGTTGCAATAAACACGTCCTTAAAGGTAGCCTCACCGTCGAAGAGGGTGGTCAGGCACCAGTTGGAGATTGCCCACAGAAGCACGGGAACTGCAATAGCTGCGATCTGTACGAAGAAGCCTGCGTAAGAGCCGGAGGGATTTGCAATGTAGGAGCGACCGATCACCTGGTAATACAGTGCAAAGGCGGTGATAGCCATAATGGTCAGACCGCCACGGACGGTACCGCGCTTCTCATGCTTAATATCCCAGAAGCCGTCGAAGGGATGGAATGCCACGTAGAAGGCGTACATCAGCTCTTCCCAATAGGTACGTTCCTGCTTAAAGTTAGCGGCATAGTTGACCCGCTTTGCATAAGCCATTACCTTAACGCCTGCGTACAGAACTGCAATGACAGCCAGCACGATCAGGACGGGAATGATGGGATGCTCTTCCATGCGCTGCTGATTCTTATCACTCAGACACTTGGCATACATCTCGGTTTCCTTAGCGGCAGACAGCATCTCCATAGCGGCATCGAACTCGCCCTGGTAGTAATACGCCTTACCAAGACCGATGTAGGCCGCGTCGAAGTTGTTGTTTGCCTCCAGGATCTTCTGCCAATAATATTCCGACATATCATACTGACGGTCATTATCGTTCTTCAGTGCGGCAATCAGCAGATTACCGTATTCGGTACGGCCAAAGACCGTGAAGGTCATGTTCGCACCGTCCAGCAGAAGCATGTTATAGGACTCGTTTCCATCGGCATCTACGTATTTCTGATACTCAATGGCAATCAAGCCGTTTTCCTTAATATTACCCTCCTGCTCCTGGTCGATCATATCACCGAAGGCGAAGAGCAGCTGACCGTTGGAGT
>JAZORW010000160.1:0-5985 GCA_045656805.1 Eubacteriales bacterium
ATCTATACGAGGGAGATGCCTATATGCTGTCCGTGCGTGGCATGGAGGGCGAGCTGTCTGTTTTAGCAGGGCATATTCCCTTCGTCACCGCCCTGGCACCCGGAAAATGCCGTGTGTATACTGCCCAGGGACAACCCCCAAGACAGGGGCATGCAGGGGGTGGCGTGCTGAGCGTAACCAAAGAGGGCGTTCGCCTATTGGCAGCGGACTTCACCTGGGAGGACGCATAACCCGGTTTATTGAAATTTAGTGAAAGGAGAGTGGACATGAAGGCAAAAGAACGATTGGGTAGAACCTATCTTTCCCTGTTTATTTTAGCTACGCTATATATCTGCGTGTATTCCTGCTCTTCTATGACGAGGATGGAGTGGCTGGGATGGCTGATTCAATTGTCCGCTCTCGCTCTGGTCTGGGTGCTGTGCCGATGTGCCCCCTTCTTTTCAGACCTGGTGGCTGACCCGAAGATCACCTTTACCCCGAAAACCCTTTTGGCAACCCTACCCTGGCTTGCTCCCTTTCTTTCCCTGGTGATCGGTACCTCGTACCTAACCAACCTGGCAGGAGAGGCACTGGGCTACGATGGGGCATTTGACTTTGGAGAGAACGTGTGGCTGTGCCTGATTGGCTCTGCCCTGTTGCCCGCCCTTGTGGAGGAGGGCTTCTGTCGCTATCTGTTTATGCGGCGACTGACCCATTTTTCCACCCCCGGGGCAATACTGGCGTCCGCCCTGTTCTTTACCCTTCTGCACGGAAATTTCGTGCAGATGCCCTACGCCTTTTTGGCAGGGGCGTTTCTGGGGGCGTTAGCTGTGGGTAGCGGCTCGGTTTTACCCTGCGTGGTATTCCATCTGGCTACCAATACGCTATCTGCTCTTCTGCATTTTTATGGGGGCAGCACCTTTGCCCGTCTGTTCCCCTATCTGCTGGCAGGTGCCACCCTGGTGTCTATTCTGTGGCTCCTCCTTGACAGACGCAGATATATCCCTGCCTTCCGTAGGATCCTCGGAGGGGAGGACGCGGGGGAAATCCTCACCTGCGGTCAGGTGGTAGGTGGGATGATGGCATCCCCCTGTATTATGCTGTTTCTAGTGTTTATCCTTGCCGCTATCGGAAGAGGGGTGTGAGTATGACAGAGCAGGACAGAGTGTATATGTCCCAGTGTCTGGAGCTAGCCCGGGGGGCTGCCCAGGCAGACGAGGTGCCGGTAGGTGCCCTTATCGTGCGAGACGGACAGGTCATCGCCACCGCCGCCAACCGACGGGAAACCGATAAATGTGCCACCCACCACGCCGAGGTGCTAGCCATAGAGGCTGCCTGCAAAAGGCTGGGGGGGTGGAGACTGCCAAACAGTACTTTATACGTAACCCTGGAGCCCTGCCCCATGTGCGCAGGTGCCATTGTGAACGCCCGCATCGACCGTGTGGTGTGGGGTGCCTATGACCCCAAGGGGGGAGCCTTCGGCTCGGTGCTGAACCTGACGGAGCTGCCCCTCAACCATAAGCCCACCTTGGAGGGTGGCGTGATGGAGGAGGAGTGTGCCCACGTCCTTTCCTCCTATTTCCGTACGAAAAGAAAAAAGAAGGAGTCCCTATGAAGAGCCCCTATATTGAATGTGGAAAGATCGTCTCCGTCCACGGTGTCCGTGGGGCGGTCAAGGTGGAGCCCTGGTGCGATAGCCCCCAGGTACTGTGTGATCTGGAAGAGGTCTGTTTAAAGGGTGCGGGTGGGTATGATGCCCACGCGATAACGGGTGGCTTCGTACATGGAAAACTGGCGGTCCTGACCCTGACAGGTATAGGGGACAGAAGCCGTGCAGAGATGCTACGGGGGCAGGTGCTGTATGCCCACCGTGATCGGATCCCGGTGGCAGAGGGAGCTATGCTCCAGTGCGATATGCTGGGTCTGGACGTAATCGATGCAAGCAGTGGCAAGGTGTACGGTACTCTTTTGCGGATCGACCCCTCTCCCGCCTCTGATCTATACGTGGTAAAAACCCAGAGCGGTGAGGTGCTGTTGCCCGCTGTGCCTGCATTTATAAAGGAGGTGACTCCCCAGGGGATCTTGGTAACCCCTATCCCCGGGTTCTTCGATGAAGATTGACGTTATGACCCTATTCCCCGCCATGGTAGAGGGGGTACTGGGAGAATCCATTATCGGCCGTGCCCAAAAGGCAGGGCATCTAAGTGTGGCGTGCCACCAAATCAGAAACTATACCCTGGATAAGCATCGCAACGTGGACGATACCCCCGCCGGGGGTGGGGTAGGCATGGTGATGTCTGCCCAGCCTATCTACGATTGCTACCGTGCCGTAGTGGCAGAGGCAGACCCCCAGGAGAGACGTCGGGTGATCTACCTCTCCCCCAAGGGGCGCATGCTGACCCAAAAGGTGGCGGAGGAGCTGACCTCCTATGACCGACTGGTATTGCTGTGCGGGCACTACGAGGGGGTAGACCAGCGGGTGCTGGATGCCATTGTGGACGAGGAGATCTCCATCGGCGACTACGTGCTGACGGGGGGCGAGCTGCCCGCATGCGTGCTGGTAGATGCAGTGGCACGGCTACTGCCCGGGGTGCTGTCTGAGCCTGCCTGCTATGAGGGGGAGAGCATCGCCGGGGGGCTTCTGGAATACCCCCAGTATACAAAGCCCGCTGTTTGGGAGGGCAGAGAGATCCCCCCCGTGCTTCTCTCTGGGGACCACGGACGGGTGGATGCCTGGCGGCTGGAGCAATCTCTGGAGCTGACTCGTCAGAGGCGCCCTGACCTATATGACGCCTATATGGAGGCACACCCCCCGAAGGTGAAGAAAAAGAAAAAGTGAATACACATAAAAAAGAGAGCGATACTGTGGGTATGACTCTCTTTCTTTTTTTGGGCATTTTCGGGCAAGCCGCATATACTATCAAGGAAAGAAAGGGGGAGCGTATATGCTGGTAACAAAGCCATATTTAAGAGAGCGGGCGGTGGAATACGCCCGTAAGTGGGCACTGAGCCGAAATCCGCTGTTTATAGACTATACGGGCAGGGGCGGTAACTGTACCAACTTCGTGTCCCAGGCAATCTATGCGGGGAGCTGCACCATGAATTATACCCCCGTTTTTGGGTGGTATTATCTAACGGATGCGGAGAGGACCGCCTCCTGGACGGGGGTGGAATTTTTCTATAATTACCTTATAGAAAATCAGGGACCCGGGCCCTTCGGGCGGCAGGTGGCTGCCGAGGAGGTGCAGATCGGGGACGTGATCCAGCTGTATCGCACCCAGGAGGGCTGGTATCACAGCCTGCTGGTGGTGGGCTTTGACGAGGCAGGGGTGCCTCTGGTGGCAGCCCAGTCTGACGATGCACTTGACCGCCCCCTAAACACCTACACCTACGATCAAGACCGATTTTTGCACGTGGAGGGGGTCAGGCTACAGACCCCGGATACCGAGGATTGCTTTGCGGCCCTGCTGGCAGGGGAGGCAATCATCCCGGGAAACTAACCTAAGGGAGAGTAACCTCCAGCCGTCGCCTTTTGTCACAAAAGGGAGAAAAACCGCAGGTGGGTCGAAACGTACCATCCCTTGCCACACCCTGTCGCCCCATCGCCTACCCTGTCAAGGGGAGGGGTCTTTTGCCCCTTTTGGGGGTAACCCCACGCCTTTTCCCACTTGCCGTCTTCAAATGACAGATAAACAAGGCGGAGCCGCAAAAATAGCGTTTTTTACACCAATGTGTCGCGGGGAAATGAGGTATATTCCTATTTCCCACCCTGAAAAGACAAAAAGAAAAAGGAACTGCACCGTGGAGGGTGCAATTCCTTTTTTTGCGATTATGCCGAAGGATGCCGCCCTTAGTCTACTTCCACAACCTTCAAAACGTTTGTAGAGCCGATTTTGCCGAGAGGCGCCCCTGCGGTGATGACTACGGTATCCCCCCGGCTTACCAGGTCGGTGTTCTTGGCACAGTCGATGGCGTGGCGATACAGGCTATCGGTGGTGTTCTGGTGCAGTGCCAGCACGGGCACTACGCCCCAGGATAGGGACAGCTGATGGAAGGTCTTGGGGCAGGGGGTGGCGGCAACGATTGCCTCCTTGGGGCGGAACTTAGACACTCTGCGGGCGGTGAGACCGGATTCGGTGACAGCCACGATGGCCTTGGCACCCAGATCTCTTGCCAGAATACAGGCGGCGTCACACACAGCCCCCGTGGTGTCGCCTTTATCGGTATCGTGGTGCAGGCTACCGAAGGCATCCTGCTCCAGGGCGTCTGCCTCTGCCCGCTCTGCAATCTTGCTCATCACCTCTACTACCAGGGCGGGATGGTCGCCCATGGCAGTCTCCCCGGACAGCATAACGGCAGAGGTGCCGTCGAAGACGGCGTTAGCCACGTCGCTGATCTCCGCACGGGTGGGAGTGGAGGCGTGGATCATGGATTCCAGCATCTGGGTAGCGGTGATCACCATTTTCCCCGAGCGGTAGCAGGCACGGATAAACCGCTTTTGGATGCCGGGCAGCTTCTCAAACTCTACCTCTACACCCATGTCGCCACGGGCTACCATGATACCGTCAGAGTGGCGGAGGATCTCCTCAAAGTTTTCTACGCCCTCGTTATTCTCGATCTTTGCGATAATGCGGATAGTATGCCCGCCGTGGTAGTCCAGGAAGCGACGCATGGCGATGACGTCCTCTGCACGGCGTACAAAGGATGCCGCCACGAAGTCTACGTCGTGGGCAATGCCGAAGAGCAGATCCTGCTCGTCACGCTCGGAGAGGAAGGGCATATTCAGGCGAATATAGGGCAGGTTGATTCCCTTACGGTTGGTAACCCTGCCTCCGATTTTTACACGGCAGATCACGTCTGTGTCTGTGGTTTCCTCTACCACCAGTTCGATTCTACCGTCGTTGATCAGCACACGGTTGCCCTTGGTCAGCTCCTTGGGCAGGTTGGCGTAGGTGACGGACACCCGCTCTTTGTTCCCCTCCACGGGCAGAGTGGTCAGGGTGAAGATATCCCCCTCAGATAGGTCTACCCCGCCCTCGGCAAAGGTGCCGATGCGGATCTCGGGCCCCTTGGTATCCAGCAGGACGGCGGCGGGCACCTTCAGGCGGTCTCTGACACGGCGGAAAAGGTCAATGGTCTTGGCATGCTCCTCATGGGTGCTGTGGGAAAAGTTCAGGCGTGCCACGTTCATGCCGTTTTTCAGCATGTTTTCCAGCACGTCCTCACGGCTGCTGGCAGGGCCCAGAGTGCATACGATCTTAGTCTTTTTCATAAAAGTGCTCCCAATGTTTTTGTCACCTATATTATAGCATAGGCATACTCTATATGCAAGAGAAAACCCCTTACCTTGACTTTAGGTATAGGGCAGGATATAATAAATGGGAAGACAAGTGGCATACGCCACATAGGAGGTAATAAGATGGAGATCATCCTGACAAACGAGAACTTTCAGAGCGAGGTTTTAGAGGCAAAGGAAACCGTGCTGGTAGACTTTTTTGCCACCTGGTGTGGCCCCTGTGCCATGATCGCCCCCCACGTGGAGAAGCTGGCAGAAACCTATCCTGCCCTGAAGGTATGTAAGCTGGACGTAGACCAGGCAACCGAGATCGCTATTCGCTATGGCGTGGCATCCATTCCCACCCTGCTGTATTTTCAGGGGGGACAGGTAGTGGGTACCCTGGTGGGCTATATGACCTATGACAAGCTGTGCAAGGAAACGGAGGCACTGCTGTGAAGGAGGGCGTCCACCTAAATCCTGACGCCGCCTACGTGGAGAAGATCCTGGAGGGGCTGAAGGCAAAGGGGGGCTATTGCCCCTGCCGTGTGGCACGCACCGAGGAGAATAAGTGCATCTGTCGGGAATTCCGTGAGCAGATGGAGGACCCCGATTTTCACGGCTATTGCCACTGTAAGCTGTATTATAAGGACTGAGATAAAATGATTGCATTTGGCGTTTCCTCCCTGGGGGTTTCCTTCGGGGGGCAGACGGTGCTGCGCGACCTCACC
>JAZORW010000161.1:0-3880 GCA_045656805.1 Eubacteriales bacterium
CGTTCTCCTCAGCCTCTGCCAGATCTTCTTCCATCTCCTTGATCTCGTCCTCCAGCTCGTCGATCTCCTCGCTGAGCATGTCGTCCTCGTGAGCCTTCAGGATAGCCTTCGCCAGCTTGATCTCAGCCTCCATGTCCTTCATCTCGCCTGCGTAAGAGGTCTTCATCAGCTCATAGTATGCCTTAGCCATAGCGGTGGTCTCGAAAACCATGATGGTTACTTCGTTATAATCCTCGTCACATGCGTACAGGACCTTCTCAACACCGGTGCCTGCCTCTTCTTCTACCAGCTCTGCCATGTAGCCGGCCTTCTCCAGGTTTTCCTTTGCCTTCTCCAGGTCCAGCTCAGGTCTGGGGGTGCAGGAAGAGAGTGCGAATACTGCGCCTACCAGAAGCACAGCAGCCATTACCATAGATAATACTTTCTTCATTGTAAAATCCTCCAAATGTAATAATTATTAGCCCCGAGAAGCGTCAACGGCATCCTTGTCACCGTACCAAACGGTCTTGCCGCTTCTGCCCAGTACGTAGTTTTCCTTGTACTCCTTAATGTCTTCTTCCATCTCCTCGATCTCTTCTTCGATCTTGGCGATCTCCTCTTCGGTCATGTCGTCTTCGCCGGCCTTCAGCTGTGCCTTCAGAACCTTGATGTAAGCCTTCAGACTCTCCAGCTCAGCCTCGCCCTGAGCCTTCTCAGACTCGTAGTAAGCCTTTGCAACAGCGTTGCTCTCAAATACGATCACGGTCAGGGACTTGGAATCCTCGTCCTCGCTCTCTGCTGCCTTATAAGCACGCAGATACTCAGCCTCTCCTACATCCAGAGCTTCGTCTTCACCGGAATAGTAGGTTACGGAGTAGCCCTCCTTCTCCAGATTTTCCTTTGCCTTCTCCAGATCCATTTCGGGTCTGGCGGTGCAGGAAGAAAATGCGAATACTGCGCCTACCAGAAGCACAGCAGCCATTACCAGGGATAATACCTTTTTCATAGTAAACCTCCAATGTTTTTTATGGTACCTTCATTATATGCCTTTTGGCGAAATTTGTCAACCGCCTGCGGGGTGTCAAAAGTCACAAAAAGGTCGGCACGTTTCTGTACCGACCATATATATGGTCAGGTGTCAAAAGGCACCTTTTAGGGAATCTGAATGGTCTGGCCCGGGGTGGCGCAGAAGATCTCCCCGTCCACGTCCAGCCACACGGGCTGCAGAGAGGGGTTATAAATCTTATGCCCGTCGGCGGAATAGATCAGCCGCTTATAGGCTGTGACATAGTCACAGATCTCAATATTGGTGGCGTACCAGATCTCCTCACTGCCCGAGATGCGGCGGCAGACCTCCTCCATGTGGTCCCAGTTGTTATCTCTGTCAAACTCATAGCTGTGTCCCCAGATATATAGGAGGCGAGGGGTGCGTCTGGCGTGCCAGGTGTTGGTGGTGGTATCAATGGCGAGGAAGCGGTCAATATAACCCATAATATCGGGGTTATTATGATGGGCAGAGGGCATCCAGGCGTGGAAGTCCTCGGGCAGGGTAAAGCTATCGTTATCCCCCGCATGGCTTCTGCCGTAGGCGATATCCAGCTCGGTCAGATACTGCTTAATATCCTCATATTTTCCCAGGCTACCCATCTGGGAAATGCCCGTATCGGGATAGGCATAGCCACGGATAATGCACCCGCACAGCTTCTCCAGGCCCAGGCGGCTGTCCAGTGCCTCACGGATGCCCTCGATGGGGCGGATATTGCCGTTTGCCCTGTGGGCGGCACCGTGGCAGGCGATCTCGTGGCCACGGGACAGGAAATGCTCCTGTATCTCCTCAGGGGAGAAGCGATGGTGACCGTCGCTGCCGCAAATCAGGTTAAAGGTTCCCTTCAGCCCATACGTGTCAAACAGCTGCGCCAGGCGTATATCCTGAGGCACCCCGTCGTCATAGCTGAAGGTAACTGCCTTTGCCTTTCCATCGGGAAATCTCATAAATACCGTTCTCATACGCATCTCCTTTTGGGCAGCAGCCCTTTTTCTCTATCATACCACGCACGGCGCCACAGCGCAAGAAAAAAGAAAAGAAAAAGAGCAAGCGGGGCTTGCTCTTTTTTTCAGTTTGCTTTGTCAGGGGGCAATATCCTTTGTCCTTTAGGAAAGGACGGGTCTGCCCTCCCCCCGTGTCAGCTCATACTCACGGTTAAACTGTAGAATGCATCCGCCGTCGATGCGGTCGGCAAACAGATGGGGGTTTTCGGAATTAGAGGCAAACATATCGTAGTGGTTGGGCACGTTCAGGGGGGCACCAATGGCATTCGCCACCGTCAACGCCTCCTCTACGTTCATGTTCCCCAGGCGTCCGTTGATGCAGATAAAGGTCACGTCGGGGGCGTATGCCTTCACCTCTGCCAGCCTCTCGTCATACAGGGTATCCCCGCTGAAGTACAGGGTCATGCCGTCTGCCTTCACCACCAGGCCAAAGGCCTCTACCGTATGGGCGGCAAAGCATGCCGTCAGGGTAAATTCCCCCACGGTAACACTCTCCCCCTCTTTCAGGGCCACGGCGTTTTCCTGCCCTAAGCCCCTGAGGGTTTCTTTTCCACCTACGGTGGTGATAAAGAGCTGTCCCCGGGGAATTTGGGATACGGTATCAGGGTCCAGGTGATCCAGGTGATCGTGGGTGCATATTACGGCGTCGCAGGCAACCTCACGGGGCTGCATGGGCAGGGGCAGGGCTCTGGGTCTGCCTGCCACGCGGTTGACGCTGTCGGAAAGATAGGGGTCAATGAGAATTTGGCTGTCCCCCTGGGTCAGGAGGTAGCCGCTCTGCCCCAAAAAGCGAATTTTCACTGGATGCTCTTGCCTCCGTCTACGTAGATGCTCTGTCCCGTAATATACCGTGCGTCCTCAGAGCAGAGAAGGGATACGATACCCGCACAGTCCCGGGGCTCTCCGTAGAAGCCGCAGGGGATGCTATCCATCACCTTTTTGGCATAGACGGGGTCGGAGAGGGCTGCTGCATTTCTGTCGGTGTTAATCACACCGGGGGCTACGTTATTCACCGTAATGCCCGTGGTGGCTACCTGCAGGGCAAGGGACCTCATCATATTGGTCTGTGCCGCCTTAGAGGAGGAGTAAACCAGCATATCGGGATGGGGCTTTGCCTCCTGTACCGAGCCGATGGTGATAATTCTGCCCCAGCCCATTTCCTTCATGTGGGGCACCGCCGCCTGAATGAGCATCAGGGAGGAAATATAGTTACAGTTCAGCTGGCGGTAGCAGGCGTCCAGCCGGATCTCCTGCCAGGGGGTACGCTCCTGCACCGATGCGTTCAGCACCAGCACGTCTACCTCTCCCATTTCCTTTGCCAGTCTCATGGTTTCCTCGGGGTTGCATAGGTCTGCGGCAAAAACGTCTGCCTGCCCCCCCAGCGCCTCAATTTCCGCCTTGGCCTCACACAGCTTATCGCTCTTAGTCACTGCGTGGAGCAGGATGCGATAGCCGTCCCTTGCCAGCCGCAGGGCGATGGCACGGCCGATGCCACGGGAGGAGCCTGTAATCAGTGCAGTCTTCACTTAGTCACCTCTTACAGGGCGGTTTGGGTGTCGCTCGGATCACCGTTTCTTGCCAGGTCGTATTCCTTGGACCAATCCAGGTCGCGATACTGCTCACCGCGGGGATCGTTCTTGATCCAATCCAGGAGCATATCCAGCATTTCCTCGGTCCAGGTGTTACGGTCGATCTGTGCGGTGGTAAACTTACCCTGGCCGATCATTTCAAAGCCGAAGTCGTCCTTTACGTGGGTCTTGGCTGCACCCTCTACCACGTCTGCCACCAGGTGGCTGGGAATAAACAGCACGCCGCCACCTGCACCGAATACAACGTCACCGGGCAGGCACAC